>DSBN01000317.1 GCA_011046055.1 Sediminispirochaeta sp.
GAGAGAGTGTATGCGTTTCCATTTCTTGCAGATACTGTTTGTCGCATCGATAGTTGGATTTTTTGCCGTCTCCATGTATGATGTAAAATATATACAGGGGAAATCCATGAGTCCGGTGCTCCAAGAACAGCAGACGATCATTATCTACCGCTGGGCCTATGGGCTAAAACTTCCCCTCCAAGAGAAGTACCTCCTCCGATGGGCAAGCATTACCCCTGGTGATTTGGTATACTTCAAAGATCCGATATACTCGCGTCCGGTGGTCAAGAGGTGTATCGGCGTCGAACGAACCCCGGTAGTGTACGGAGACGATGCCATCCAAATAGGTACGACACTACTCTCGGTTGAGGAGTTCACTGAGCCAGTGCTGAAAAAAATCAGATCAATACCCAAGGGATCAATATTCGTAGTCGGGGAGAACCGAGCAGTATCTATAGATTCACGCCATTACGGTCCGGTGGATGAAAACTCGGTTCAGGGACGAGTGATTTGGCAGGATTGAACCGGCGCTTTGCGACACTGATGCTTTTCTTCTCCCTCTTTGTACTTCTCGTTATCGCCCAGTACTTCAAGCTGATGGTACTGCAGGATGGCCCCCAAGAATCCACTCAGAGCCGCCCCGTATCCGTGGAACGGGGCCCGATATTGGATCGCAACGGTAGAATACTGGCGGTCCAAACCCGTCTGTACTCGGTCACCGCCTGGATCCCCCATATCGAAGACAAGGATCAGACCGCCGAGCGCTTGGCTGCCGTCTTGAACCAATCGAGCCGAGAACTGAGGCGGAAGTTCGATGCATACTCCGGCTTCCTCTACGTTGAGCGAAAAATATCCCCCAGCGCCTCGGATAAGGTTCAAAACATGATCGATTCAGGACTATTACCCGGCATATCTCTGGAACCCGAGTACGGCCGCAATTACCCGGAGCAGGACCTGGCAGCCCATGTTTTGGGCTATGTGGGGACCGACAATATCGGACTCGACGGGATAGAGCTGACTTACGACGGCATCCTCTCACCAAACACCGACTCGGAAGAGTTGGTCGGAAGCACCCGCTACGGCAATCAACTCTTTCTGACCATTGATCTAAATATCCAGTTCATGGCTGAATCGATAGCCGAGAGAGCCTTGGAGGAGCACGATGCCAACGCCATAATGATCTTGGTGATGGACGCGAAAAACGGTGATATCCTGGCCATGACTTCGACCCCTGATTTCAACCCCAACACCTTTCAACAAGCATCCAGGCGTTCCAGGCAGAACCTACCGATCACCTACTCCTACGAACCGGGCTCGGTTTTCAAGATTTTTTCCATTGCTTCGCTTATGGAAATGGGGGCTATCAACGCCGAGAGCGAATTTTTCTGCGACGGGCACTACGAACGGACCTTCCCTTCCAACGAGACGGTGCGGATAAACTGCCTTGGCCGCCACGGCCTGGTTACTCCCCAGCAAATACTCCAGTACTCCTGCAATTCCGGCGCCGCTTACGCTTCCGATTTGGTGGATAAGGAAGGTTTCTACCGTCAGATACGGGATTTCGGTTTCGGAGGTAAAACAAATCTCCCCTTCCCGGGTGAAACCAGGGGACTTCTGGAAGAACCGGAAAACTGGTCCGGTCGAACAAAACCTACCATCGCCATCGGGCAGGAGATTTCGGTATCCGCCGTGCAGATGGCTGCCGCGGCCACGGCCTTTAGCAACCAGGGCATAGTACTCCAACCCCACATTGTGAAGAAGGTAGTCGCCCCGAACGGACAAGTCCTCCAAGAGAGCAGCCGCGAACCACTTCGTAGAGTAATTCGCCCCGAGGTTGCACGAGCGATTCTGCTCATGATGGAGACGGTTACCGGACCGGGCGGTACGGCCCAACGGGCCAAAATCAACGGGGTCCGGGTCTCGGCCAAAACGGGAACGGCCCAAAAGTTCGACCCGCAAACCGGTACCTACTCGAATGACGCCTTCGTAGCCTCCTGCATGTCACTCTTTCCCACCGAAGACCCGCAGCTGATCACCTACGTGGTTATAGACACCCCAAAAGGGGACGAGTATTACGGAGGCCGGATAGCCGCACCCTTGATGGCCGAATTGGGCGAACAGCTGGTGGATTACCTGGGAATCCCCACCAGCCAAGACACGGTCGTTCAACACCCGGGGATAATCAAGTTGAAGGATCTTCCTCCTATAAGCATCGGCGAGGAGCTTCCCGACCTCCGTGGGATCGCAAAACGCAGGCTGCTGCCCCTTCTACAGCAGGATAATATAGAGGTGCATTTTCGCGGTGAAGGCTGGGTGAGTTCCCAATCCCCCGCTCCGGGCACGCCGGTAACCGACGGGATGAAACTGGAGTTGGAGTTCGAATGAGTTTCTTCGACAAAAACCTCCACATGCTGCGTACACTATACCCTAGGATCGGCGACGCCCTCCCGGCGGCGGAAGGGCGGTACCGGGACGCCAGTATCGAGATCGCCAAATCCGGTGCTCCTACCCTTCGTGTCGATGGCCGCTATGTCCACTCCCGTCATGATCCGGCGCGCGAAGCGGTGCGCTTCATCGACGGCGTCTGCGGCGCAGGTCCGGGACTCGGTATTTTTCTCGGTTTCGGCTTGGGATATCAGGTTCAGGAGTTTCGTCGGCGCTTTCCAGAAGCTCCGGTACTGATAGTCGAGGAGAGTGAGAGCTTGTTTCGACTCGCCCTCGAAGCCAGAGATCTGGAGGCCTGTTTTGGTCCTGGGGTCTCGCTGCTCCTTTCCTCACCCAGCTCGGCGGTCACCTCGATCGTCGCCGACAAGCTGCAGCCGAACTACTATCTCCTGCCCCTGAGCGCTCTTGTGGAACGACACGGAGATTACTATCAGAGGGTGGAAGCGCACATAGAGGCGGCATTTTCGCGGCTCAAAGTAAATAAAGCCACACTCAAAAGGTTCGGACAGCGCTGGGTCAAAAATCTGGCGTCCAATATCGTGGTGATAAAAAAGTCCGGCGACGTGGCCGCCTGGAGAGACGCGTACTCCGGTATTCCGGCGCTGGTGACAGCCGCGGGGCCGAGTCTGGAAGAGAGCCTGGACCAGATCCAAGAAATACAGCATCGTGCGGTAATCGTGGCTACCGACACTTCGGCCAGAGCTTTGATTGAACGGGGAGTACAGCCGGATTTTATCATCGTAGTCGATCCTCAGTACTGGAACAGCCGCCATCTGGACGGCTTGGAGCTGAAGGACTCAATTCTGATCTCCGAATCCGCCAGCTACCCCAGCGTGTTCAAGGCTTCATATCGGGCAGTCTTCCTCAGCGGATCCGTTTTCCCCTTGGGAAATTATCTCGAAGGGGGAAGCACCGGCCGCTACAAACTGGGCGCCGGCGGCTCGGTGGCCACCAGCGCTTGGGACTTCGCCCGCTTAACCCGGGCCGATCCAATTATAATGGCCGGATCGGACCTGGGCTTTCCGGAGAAGAGAATCCATTTTCGAGGGAGCTATTTCGAACAGCGGCTTTTGGCCTTTTGCCACAGGACAAAACCCTACGAAGATTTTATGCACGATTATCTCCACAGCGGTGCTCCTTTTTACAGCCGGGATTATCGGGGAAAACCGCTACTCACCGACCAGAGAATGGCGGTGTATCGCCAGTGGTTCGAGGAGCAGCTGGCGCGGCACAATGGAGCCAATACGTACTGTCTCTCCGATCGCGGTCTGCGAGTCCAGGGCATTAAAACGGTGGATATCGACTATCTATTGGGTTTACCGGAGAAGAGATCCCTGATCAACGAAAAAAGCAACGGAATCATTGAGACTAGCCGAGATGGCACGGAGGCAATAAGCCGGACGGTGAACGACCGTTTGGCCCTGTTGGAGCGGGAGTTGGAGAAACTCCTTAGTATTTGCCGAGAGGGAGAAGAACTGTGCCGCCGACTGATCGCTTGTATGTGGGACTCCACATACGGTCTGGAGCATAGGAAAAAAGCGATTCTCTCGCGCCTGGACGAGCTCGATCGGGAAATACTCGGCCTCGGGGGCAGAGACCTGGCATCCTTTCTGATCAATCCGATACTCGAAGAGATCGAGAGAGAAGCAAACTCTCGGTCGGGTGATCTGAAATCAAATATCGAACTCTCTCGTCGGCTCTATCAGAAGCTCGCCGAATCGGTGGAGTTTCATATGAAAAGTTTTCAGCATTACTACTAAAGATTTCGGGCCTTGATCCGAAGAAAATAATAGAGGGCATAAATGCCTTTGAATATTCGACGGTATGCTTTGTGAAACGTCCAGGCATACCGTTTTTTTATGTCTAAATCCTTTTATTGCAACAACTTAATTTTCGTGTAGCCAAAATTGTAGCCAATTCAATTGCCCTGTACGGGAC
>DSBN01000318.1 GCA_011046055.1 Sediminispirochaeta sp.
GAATATAATTATTCTAAATCCGTCGACTGCAATGGAGCTCTTTTTTTATAAAGAGAATGTTCGACCTGCAGGTCGAGCGATGCGACCATGAGGTCGATTTTGTAAGGGGTCAGGTCTGTTTTGGATTTTTGATCTGCAGGATTTTCATGCGCGACCTCAGTTTGCGCTCTGATATGCCCAGGCGGCGGGCCGCTTCGCTCTGATTGCCCTCGGATGCTTTGAGGCTCTTTTTAATGAGGGCGCTTTCCAGCTGTCGGAGTCTCCATTCCATATCGATTTCGCCGGTTTCGAGAGTTTCGATGAGTTCGTCTTCACACTTTTGTACGCTTGCCTCTCGCTCTTGGAGGTGTAGATTCTCCCGACTGATGAGCTCTCCGCGGGACATAATGGTGGCCCGTTCGATGATGTTCTCCAGCTCACGAACATTGCCGGGGAAGGGGTAGGACATGAGCTTATCCAAAGCTTCACGGCTCAAGCCCCTGATGCTTCTCTGGTTTTTCTTGCTGAAATGCTCGACGAAATGGTCGGTCAAGGCGAGAATATCTTCTTTGCGCTCGCGAAGAGGAGGTATGGGGATATGGATCACGTTGAGCCGCCAGAAAAGGTCGGCTCGAAAGCTGCCCTGAGCTACCATATCCTCAAGATCTCTGTTGGTGGCGGCGATTATCCTCACGTCCAGCTCGCGGGTGGTGTTTTCCCCAATACGCTGGAGCTGGCCGAATTGGATGATTCTCAGCAGTTTGACCTGTATCGAAGGGGGGATGTCTCCTACCTCGTCGATAAATAGGCTGCCACCGTCGGCCTCTTCGAACCGGCCGATTCTGTCGTTCACCGCTCCGGTGAAGGCACCTTTGACGTGACCGAAGAGCTCGCTCTCCATCAGTGATTCGGGCAGGGCGGCGATGTTTACGGTCACGAAAGGCCGCTTTTTCCGTGGACCGGACTGGTGGATGAGACGGGCTAGGAGCTCTTTGCCGGTACCGCTTTCTCCGGTGAGCAAAACGGTGGCGTCGCTCTGGGCCGAACGGGAGACCAGATTCAGTAGGTTTCGCATTTTCTGACTACGGTACACGATCGGCAGGTAGTCGAAACTCTGGTCGATAGCTTCGTGAACGGTCCTGTTCTCCCGGGTGATGCTGCGCTGTTCAAACACGCGTACTATCAGGTGTTCGATCTCGCTCTTTTTAGTCGGTTTGACCAGGTAGTCGTCGCCACCCTTTTTCAAGATCTCCACCGCGTCTTGGGAGCTCTCAAAGGCGGTCATTACCACTACGCTGATCAAGGGGTTCCTTTTTTTGACCTCCTCTAGAACCTCAAGACCGCTTCGGTCGGGCAGTCGGTAGTCGCTCAAGATCAGATCCACGGTATGTTCTTCGACCAGCTGCAGGCCTGCTTCGGCGGTTTCGGAGCTGAGGTACTCCACGTGAGGGAATTCGATGCTTTCGATGATCGTGCGTAGAAGTTCGAGTTGCGTCGGATCGTCGTCGATCGCCAGTACGGTCATTTCTCCCATATCACCATTATCGGCATACTCTCGCCTCATATTGAAGGAGAGAGTGTAAACGTGCGATACTTCACGGAGAAAAAGTATTATGCCAAGGAGGGAGTATGGGCTTCGACGGAAACGCCCTTGTGTACTGCGAGGGGTATTTCAATACCACCTGGGGGAAGACTGCCCACGGCTTGGTTCGATTCACCAGACGCTACAACATAGTCGGAGTCATCGACGGCAGGTACTCTGGCCGAGACGCCGGAGAGGTGCTCGACGGCAGGCCTTCGGGAATACCGATCTACCCCGACTTGGCGACGGCGGTGGCCGATGCTTCGACCCGGGGGCGGGCGGCCAGTCACTTGGTCTTCGGGATTGCACCAGACGGTGGGCTGCTCTCATCTTCGATGCGGGCGGATTTGCTGAAGGCGATAGAAACCGGTCTCAATGTAGATTGCGGTATGCACTACCTCCTCTCCGAGGACCCCGAGTTCGGCCGGGTGGCACGGGAGCGGGGGGTAAAAATAAGAGACGTACGAAAGACCCCGCCACGGCAGAAGCTCCACGGCTTCACCGGTCGAATCCGTCAGGTCCGCTCCTTTCGTTTAGCTGTTCTGGGAACCGACTCCTCGGTGGGAAAAAGGACCACCGCCTGGAAGCTGGTGGAAGCTCTGGAACGAGAGGGACTTTCGGCGGTGATGATCGGCACCGGTCAGACCTCCTGGATGCAGGGAGCCGAGTACGGGGTGATCATGGACGCTTTGATCAACGATTTTGTCGCCGGGGAGATAGAACACGCCATCCTCGAAGCTTGGGACAATGAAAAACCCGACGTCATGGTAATAGAGGGGCAGGGTAGTTTGATGAATCCGATTTTCCCGGGAGGATTTGAAATACTCTCCGCCGGGCAGCCGCACGCGGTGGTGATGCAGCACGCTCCCTTGCGCGAAGATTACGACGGACTGGAAAAGACCCCGATACATCCGCTGGATATCCAGATCCGGGCGGTGGAGTTGATCTCGGAGAAACCGGTGATCGCGGTGACCCTGAACCACGAGGGGATGCAGACCGATGAGGTCGAGGAGTACAGCGAAAGGATCGGTCAGGAGTGCGGTTTGCCCACGGTGGATCCGCTGCTGCAAGACCTGGGTCCGGTGATCAGAGAGATCGGTCACCTGATGTCCAAGCGTTGAGGGACTTATGAGAATAGAGAGATGCGAGGCCTGGCCGGTCGAGCTGGACCTGGCCGAACCCTTCTCCATCGCCTACAGCACCATCGACAGTACGGTCAACTATTTTCTCCGTCTGGAGACCGACCGGGGCTTGCTCGGCTACGGTTGTGCCGCTCCGGATGAGGAGGTCACCGGGGAGAACGCCGCAAGCATCCGGCAGGCTTTGAACGAGGTGGCAATCCCGATTCTCCGCTCCGCCGATCTCCGATACACCAGCCGCCTGCTTTCGGAAATTCACTTCCACCTAGCCGACCAGCCCACTGCGGCTGCGGCGGCGGATATCGCCATCTTCGACCTATTGGCCCGGAGCGCGGGGATACCCCTCTACCAATACTTGGGTGCCTACCGAGACTCGATCGTCACCAGCATCACCATCGGCATTATGCCCCTCGAGGATACCTTGCGTAAGGCCCGGAAGTGGAAGAGCCGAGGCTTCCGAGCGATAAAACTGAAGGGCGGCCTCGATCTGGAGGGGGATATCGAAAAAGTGCAACGGCTACGGGAGCTCCTGGGTCCGGAGACGGCTCTGCGATTCGACGCGAACCAAGGCTACTCTAGAAGCGAAGCTCTACGTTTGATAGGCGAAGTCGGCCAGGAGCTGGAGTTCTTGGAGCAGCCCTGCGGGCGGGAAGATGTACGGGCCTTCGGGGAGCTGCGGGTCGGCAGAAGAGTGGATGCCTCGGACTGTCCGCTGATGGCCGACGAGGCGGTCCTCGGACCGGAGGATACCTTTGCGCTCATCGCTGCGACGGAGGAGGGCGGCCTGGAACGGGTCGGAGCAAAGCGGAAGGGGCCGGAGCTCTGCAATATCAAACTGGCCAAAAGCGGCGGTATCCGGCGCGCGGCGGCGATGGACTCGGTCGCGGCTGCCGCGGGGGTGGGGACCATGGTCGGCTGCATGGACGAGGCGGGGCTCGGAGTAGCCGCCGGCCTAGCCTTCGCCCTGTCGAGCCCCAACGTGAGATACGCCGATCTGGACGGTCACCTTGAGTTTCTCAACGACCCCAGCGCCGCGGCGCTTCGACTGGAGGACGGGCTGCTCTACCCCCTGGAGGCGGAGGGCTTGGGGATAAATCCGTAGAGCTGAATTGCTCGGCAAGGCTCCCCTTTTTTTATCAAGATACCCGCTCTCTCTGCTCCAGGTGGCGCTGAAGGAGGTCTATCGCTCGCCGCGAGTCATCCTCGAGGCGAAAGTGAACCCCCGCTTCCGAAGGTCGGTAGGAGGGGTCAAAATGTTCGGTGAAACTCAGGTATTTATCCAAATACTCTTCCAGTGAAGTGAGCCTGCCGACAATCCCGCGGCCCGATTTTTCTAACATTTTTGCATTCAGAGTCTGTTCGTACTGTTTTTCGAAGGGGAGACTCAGCACCGGTTTCTTTAGATGCAGAGTCTCGCTGAGGAGCTGATGTCCGGCGTTGGTGATCACTCCCCGGCAGGAGGCCAGAGCGGCGACGAAGTCTTCTCCGGGTTGAGGAAATACTTGGTGCTTTAGCCCCCTCTTTTCGAGTTCCTCGACGACCTGGGGCCGCATCGATTCGTGGAGGTAGACCAGAAAAAAGTCGCCGGTCTCCGGTTGTGCTTCGCGTATCTCTCGACGGATGATCGGGCCGACATCTCCTTGATAGAAGGACGAGATGA
>DSBN01000010.1 GCA_011046055.1 Sediminispirochaeta sp.
AAGAGTCGTAGAATTTTCCCACAAGCTGCTATAATTGATCGTAATAATACAGCAATTCTCATTTTGGAAAGTGCACTTGCACTTTCCAAAATGAGAATGCCTCCAACAGTTAGAAACACAAATTATTGCTATGCAAATGAAGCAAATTCTCAATTTGGAAGCCTGTTGACTTCCAAATTGAGAATTGCTCGTACAGCGAGCCTGCTCGTAGCCCTACTGTCCTCCGGTGTTCATGGATCTGAGAAAGGCCATGTTGTTTTTGGTCTTGCGCATACGGTCGATCAAGAGTTCGATGATCTCCACGTCGTCCATCGGGTTGATAACCTTGCGCAGGACCCACATCTTGTTCAGCTCCTCTTCGGTCAACAGCAGCTCTTCCTTCCTCGTTCCGGAGCGCTTGATATTGATCGCCGGGAAGAGCCGTCGGTCGGCCATCTTTCGATCCAGGTGTATCTCCATGTTGCCGGTACCCTTGAACTCCTCGAAGATCACTTCATCCATCCGGGAGCCGGTATCGATCAAAGCGGTAGCCACGATGGTCAGACTTCCACCGTTTTCCGTATTCCGGGCCGCCCCGAAAAATCTTTTCGGGCGATGAAGGGCGTTGGAATCCACACCACCGGAGAGGATTTTGCCGCTGGTGGGGACCGTCTGGTTGTAGGCCCGGGCCAACCGGGTAATAGAATCTAGGAGGATCACCACATCGTGCTTGTGCTCGACCAATCGCTTGGCCTTCTCGATCACCATCTCAGCTACCTGCACATGCCGGCTCGCCTGCTCGTCGAAAGTGGAGGCGATGACCTCACCGTCGACGTTGCGTTTCATGTCGGTAACCTCTTCCGGACGTTCGTCGATCAGCAGGACGATGAGAAACACCTCCGGATGGTTGCTGGTGATGGCGTTGGCCACCCGTTGCAGCAGGATGGTCTTTCCCGTACGCGGCGGGGAGACTATCAAGCCTCTTTGACCCTTCCCTATCGGACAGAAGAGGTTGATCATCCTTGTCGAGATCTCCCCATTGATCGTCTCCATGTCCAGTCTCTCCATCGGGTAGAGCGGCGTCAGGTTGTCAAAGGGGACTCTGGTTTGGGCAACCGCCGGGTCGTCGGAGTTGACCTCCTCAACCCGCAGCATGGCGAAGAACCTCTCGCCCTCCTTGGGGGGGCGGATCTGCCCGGCCACCGTGTCTCCGGTGCGCAGGTTGAAAAGCCTAATCTGCGAAGGCGAAATATAGATATCATCCGGTCCGGGGAGGTAGCTGTTTTGGGGCGAGCGCAGGAATCCGTAGCCGTCGGGGAGGATCTCCAGGGACCCATAGGCGTAGATCTGACCCCCCTGTTGGGTGTGAGCCTTGAGAATGGAGAAAATAACATCCTGTTTTTTGAGGGATACCATGGTATCACGGTTGATCCCCTCCTGAGCGGCGAAATCTCGTAATTCCGGTACGGTCATCAACGACAGGTCGTTGATGCTGAGCTTTCCGAACTCACCGTTGCCCTTTTTGGATTCTCCGCCTTTTTTATCCTGGGAGTTGGACTTGTCCCCTCTCTTGCCGCGGTTCTTTCTTTTGTTGATACCTTGATTCTTGATCAGCTCATCCGCCGAGGGGATATCGTCGTGTTCAGGCTCCACCGTCGACGAGATTTCCGTCTCTTTCTCGTTGTTTTCGCCGTTGTCGGGGTTATCCTTGATCAATTCGACCCTTACTTTTTTGCGTCGGGGCCGTTTTTTTGGCGCTTCGGCCTCCGTAGAGCTTTCCTCTTCGGTTTTTTTCATGACTTCCTCATTTTCATTATTATACTCTTCAAAGTTGAGTGATTCCTGTTCTTTACTGCCCTGTGACATCAAAAAACTCCGTATTTATCGATTTTTCAGTTATTTTATGGAGCGGAACTCCGAGAAAGAGCCTCACGGGTATAGGAAAATTCAAAGACGTCATTTTCGGTGTTGACACTATATATTTGAGCGATCAGTGGTCGGGGAATTGAATAAATCTAACTAACTATAGTGCCACTTCGCCACAGTGTCAAGTCTTTCCGGACTCCTTATTGCCTGCTCTGCCATAAGCAGGGCGGCTACCGCTGATCTTCGACGAACCAAATCCCGCTTGCTGCCAAAGTGAAACTCGTGCGCTTGGCTCCGCCCCGACTTGGTCTCCACCGCTATCCAGACCGTTCCTACCGGTTTTTCAGGGCTGCCCCCTTCGGGTCCGGCGGTTCCCGTGATCGCCACCGCGACGTCGCCGCCGGATCGTCTCAGTGCTCCGCGAGCCATCTGGCAAACCGTCTCTTCTGATACCGCCCCGTGCTCCTGGAGATCCTGGGGCTTGACGCCGAGCTCCTCGATCTTCGCTTGATTGGAATAGCTCACCCAGCCTCCCCAATACACCTCCGAGGCTCCAGGGATATCGGTCAGCAGCTTCCCCACCAGTCCACCGGTACAGGACTCGGCGCTAGCCAATCTCATCCCCCGGTCTTTCAGCGCTTCGATAGCCAATTCCGCGGCTGAGGTATCTCCAGCCCTTAGCAGCTGTGAACCGAACTCCTTTTGCAGGCGCTGCAAAAACATCTGCTGTTCGTCAACGCTCCCTCCCATCAGATAGAGCGATATTTTGTAGGGCTGGAAACGGGTTCGCCAGAGGACCGATTCTATCATCGAAGCCTTACACACATCTTCCAAACGAGCTTCGGGGATCAGAAAGGAGCTTGCTTCGGTCTCCCGAGGGACCTCCAGCTCGAATTGCCGCGCAATGATACCGCGAACTTGTTGACGGAACATGGGTTCCATCTCGTTCGGCGGCCCCGGCATGGCGCAGACAAAACCGTCGTCGACCCGTCCCCAAATACCAGGCGCTGTACCGTTGGGATTCGCAAGAATTTGAAATCCTTCGGGAATCATGGCTTGTTTTCTGTTCGCCTTGGCCCGGGATAGGCCGAACTTTTTCTTTAACTCCTGCCAGAGCACCTCATCAAAACCGAGCTGTACTCCGGCGGCGTCGGCCACGGCCTCTCTGGTGATATCGTCGCTGGTCGGTCCCAGCCCCCCGGTGATCAGCAACAGGTCGTGGTTTCTCAATAATTCTTTGACGATAGGAATGACCGAAGGTTCGTCTCGCAGTTGACAACTGCGTTCTACCTGAATTCCCATGGCGGTAAGCTCCGCCCCTAAAAAACTCCCATGGGTATCCTTGATAATCCCCGAAGTGATCTCCGTCCCCAGCGATACGATTGCAGCTTTGATCACTTTAGACACTGCTCACCGTCTTTTTCAAAGTCTCTACGGGAGCGGAAAAAATATCGACCGTATCCGGATCTTTGATCATCTCGCATTTACCGTCAAAACTCACTCCGTCAGCGATACGGACCTTTTGCGTTCGTACGTCTCCAATGAGCGAACAGGTCTCCATCATCTCCACTTTTTCTTTGGCGCTGATGTTTCCCTCGACCCGACCGGCGATAATAACCTCTTTGGCCTTGATATCCGCAACCACATGAGCTCCTTCTTCTACGAAAAGAACCCCCGAAGCTTCGATCTCGCCCTCAAAATAGCCGTTTATTTTCAAAGAATCGGTAAAAGTCAACTTACCAAAGAGCCGTGTACTGTTATCCAATACCGTAGTATAGTCTCTCTCCCTGCGTCTCACATATCCTCGCGCCATAATGATCCTTTTGTTTTCCTCTGGTGATATTCTTGGAAAGCTCGAACTCTCCCGGAATATTATTTTGTTTGCATAATAAAGACACCGTCCCAGTCCTCGGGAGGCGGGTTCTCGATGTAGTGTTTGCAGCGGGCGTAGTAGACTTTGGAAGGGCCGTCCTCAGGGTCCTGTTTGAGTGCCTTGGCAAAGTAGCTCTTAGCCGCCTCAAAATTCATCAGCTTGTACTGTTTTCGGCCTTCAGTGAACAGATCCAAAACTTTCCGTTTCTCTTGGCTTATCATTCCTGTAAACCCGCTTCGTCTTTTTGAAGGTGGACAAAGTGTTCGTTCAGCTTTTTATCCAAATCCTTGATCATCTTCTCATCGTCGGCTAGATTTTGGTTCTTCCGTTGGACATCGGCAATCTTCTCTTCCAGATTCCGTACCGACGAGGAGGCTTTTTTGACCTCACTCAGCACCAGGGCGACAAAATCGCTGCTCGCCCCGTCGCTTGCCTCGAGCAGGCTCTGAGCCTTTTTCTCAATCTCTTCCAAGGGTTTTTTGAGGTCATCCAAAAAACCGACAAAGTTGGAGGTCAAGCTTTCGGCCAATTCGACCCTCTTTTGCTTGTGCTTCACCCGTGTTTGCAGCTTGTGGCTCCGCAAAACGGCTCGGATCCGGGCCAATACTTCGGAAAAATTGAAA
>DSBN01000009.1 GCA_011046055.1 Sediminispirochaeta sp.
GTCCTGCACCGAGTAGGCCAAGACTCGAAACTCCCATTTCCCGACGGGCAGGGCACGCAGATCCACCGTACCTTCCGTCGTATTGAGGCTAAACCGAGTGTCTCCCGGCCCCCGTCCGGAGAGCTCCAGCCGGTGGATGTCCCCGCCGGGTTCCAGGGCTTGCGGCTCTTTTCCCTCCCGCTCTAGATACAAGTCTATGGATATCTCTCCCCCTATCGGAGCTTCTATCAGTTCGGGTCGACAAGAACAGAATAGAACCAGCAATGTCAGTAGAGTCATGGATGTTCCGGTGATCCTTCTCATACGAATCCACCTCCATGTTTTGTACAAGTACCTTTCGTGTCGATCTGCTTCAGAGTTGGCGGATTTTGTTAAAAAAAAGGTGCCGTGCTCGGATCAGCAATTCGAAATGTGGAGAATGTAAACCATTCTCCACATTTCGAATGCTTCCAACCGTAAGGGAAACACTCATTTTCTAAGCGTTTGATGCAAATTCCAAAAGTAGAAGTCTAGTTTAGACTTCTACTTTTGGAATTGCCGTGCTCGGACAGACTTCCCGAGTCACCTGCATGAGAGGAAGCCGTACCCGAATACAATCACCGTTTCAAACGCCTCGACTCGGGCCTAGAAACTATAAAAAAAAATCTAAATTCGTTATCCTTATAGCTGTGAAAAAGAAAAAGAAGAGCTTGTCGTATAGTTCGCCCTGGGTGAGCGTCATCGTCCCGGTCTACAACCGTCCTCGTATGGCCTTGGAGGCGGTCAGGTCGGTTTTGTGTCAGAGCTACCCCCGGCTGGAGTGTATTCTGGTCGACGACGGATCGACCCATCCTCCGAAGGAGGCGCGGGAGTGCTTCGCCCAGGACCCGAGGTTTCGCTACCTACGGATAGGGCACACCGGAATGCCCGGTGCGGTGAGAAATCGAGGGGTTGAGGCGGCGCGTTACCCCTTGATCGCCTTTTTGGACTCCGACGACCTCTGGTTGCCACGGAAGCTCGAGCGGCAGCTCGAAACGGCTCCGCCGAGCTGGCGAGAGGGGATCGCCTCGGCGAACACCGACTCTCCCCTGATCCACAGCCGCGAAATTTGGCTCCGGCAGGGAAAAATCGTCAGCCAGAAGGGCCAAAAGCACCGGCGCCGGGGTGATGTGTTTGAGTCAGCCCTGAAGAAGTGCAGCATCGGTCCTTCTACCGTGATTATGCAGCGGGATATATTTGAAAAGCTCGGAGGTTTTCGTGAAGATTTGGAAATCGCCGAGGACTACGAACTCTGGCTCCGCTTGAGTTCGCTCTACCCGGTTGAGTATGTGGACCAGGCCCTGGTGATAAAAAGGGCCGGTCACGGCGAGCAGCTGTCGGGGAAGTACGGACAGATCGAGATCTTCCGTCTCCGTGGGTTGGAAGAGCTGTGGGAGACGGGCTGGTTCCACCGACATATATCGGATGAATCAAAAATCGAAGCCGCCGCCCGAGAGCTGGCTGGTAAGTTCCGTATTTACGCCGCCGGCTGCCGTAAAAGAGACCGCCCGGAGGAGGCCCGGAGTTACGAGCTCCGGGCCGACGGCGTCGAGCAGACTTTGGAAAAAACTACGAACAAACAAGGTGAGGAAAGTTATGACATCCAACAAGAGTGAACACTTGATCTACCCTTTCACCGCCCTGGTCGGACAGGAGCGGGTGAAGGCGGCTCTTCTCGTCGGCGCGGTAGACCCGTCTATCGGCGGGGTATTGATCCGGGGCGAAAAAGGGACCGGCAAGACCACCATGGTCAGGGCTCTGGCGGAGCTGCTCCCGCCGATATCGGTAGTTAGAGACTGCCCCTACAACTGCCGTCCCGATGATGAGCATACCTTACACGATGAGTGTCGGGAAAAAATAGCGGCCGGCACCGTCACCGCCGCCACCCTTCCTACCCCCCTAGTGGAACTGCCCCTCAACGCCACGGAGGAGCGACTGGCCGGGGCTATTCACCTGGAAGAGACCCTGCGTACCGGGCGGCGCCACTTCGAACCGGGGCTTCTGGCCGCCGCCAATCGGGGTATACTCTACATCGACGAGGTGAACCTGCTGGAGGATCACCTGGTGGATTTGATCCTCGATGCCGCCGCCACCGGGGTGAACCGGGTCGAACGGGAGGGCTTCTCGTTGAAGCACGCCGCCTCTTTTCTGCTGGTGGGGACTATGAACCCCGAGGAGGGGGAGCTGCGCCCCCAATTCTTAGACCGATTCGGTCTCTGCGTGACAATACGGGGAGCTGCCGACCCGGGTCAGCGCAAGGAGATCGCCCTGCGGCGTTTGCGCTTCGAAGCGGACCCAAAATCCTTTGTCCGGGAGGCGGGGCGGACTCAGCATGAAATGAGACGGATGATCCTCCAAGCCCGAGAGTTGTTTTCCTCTATTGAACCGAGCGAGGAGATATGGGACCTGATCGTCGATCTGGCCTCTCGAGCGGGAGTACAGGGACATCGGGCGGACATCGTGATAGCCAAAACCGCCCGGGCGTTCGCCGCTCTCAACTCCCGTCGGAGGATCCTACGGGAGGACGTCTTTGAAGCAGCCCGCCTGGCTCTCTCCCATCGCCTCTCGGGGTCCCTGGACTCGAGTCCCGAGAACAACCAGGAAGCGCTGGACCGGCTGATCGGCGGCTCGGAATTGTCCGATATGGAAGCCGAGGAAGCGGGGGGGAGCTCGAGTGAGGGCGAAGAGTTCGACACCATGCAGGTCCCAGGGTCGGCGGCTGCTGGAAGTATCGTCTTTGATTTTTTGAAAAAAAAAAGCCCCGCCTAGAAACGGAAAGCGATGAATCCTTCGACGAGGTCTTCGATATCGACCCGGCGGAGCTGCAGCGGATGGCCAAGCCCCAGGGCCGTTCCAAAGACCAGCCGGCCAAAAGGAGAGGGCGTCAGGGAAAGAGTATCGGCCATCGTCCCCCGCGTTCCGGCGAGATGAGCAGCGATGTAGCCTGGGCTCCGAGCATCCTCCGGGCGACCGCGGGGAAGAGCTCCGGAGCTCTTGAGCTCAAGCTGTCGGATCTCCGTTTTCATGTCAGAAAGCGACAGGCCAAGGTCTTTGTTCTTTTCATCGTCGACTCCAGCGACTCCATGGGCGCGCGCCGAAGACTGGGGGTAGCCAAGGCGGCGGTGACCGCACTGCTGCAGCGGGCGTATCAGCAGCGTCACGAGGTGGCGGTGGTCGGGTTCCGAGGTCGCGGCGCCCGGCTGCTGCTCTCACCGAGCTCCAGCGTAACGCTGGCCCGCCGCGCGCTGCACGGCCTCAGACCCGAGGGACCCACCCCGCTGGCCGCGGCGGTGGAGCAGTCGATGGCTATCCTCCGGACCACTGCGGCGGTGAAGTCCTACGATTCTCGGATCGTGGTCATCCTCTCCGACGGTGAAGCGAACGTCGCCCTGCATCGCCGGCACGAACCCCTGGAGGAGCTGCTGGCGATGATGCCCCGCCTCGGGGCGATGGCCGAGTCCTGTCTGTTTATCGACACAAAAAGGAGCCTGGCCGGAGGGGGGACGGAGATGCAGCGGCTGGCCTCAGCAGCGGGAGGGCGGTACTACCAGCCTCAGGAGCTGACCGCCGGTACGGTTATCCGCGCGGTGCGTGGGGCGGAGTAGCTACAGCTTCTTGGAAAAGACTCGGTGTACCTTGTATATCCGGGCATCGAGTTTCTCAATGCTCCGAACCATCAAGTCGGTGGTCTCGGCGATTTGGGTCATCTCCGCCTGCTTGATATTGTACTTGCGAAGGCTGTTGGCCAGTTCGTTGAAGAGAATGGCGATACCGCCGTTTTTACGATACTCCGGCAATATACCGATGCCGTTGATGATGTATTTGTCGACCTGGTTTTTCTCTTTCATCAGGTTCCGGAGGGCGATGGGGCTGCTCTTGCCGTTGGCCTTCTGCAGGGCCGGGGTGAGGTCGGGAAAAGCCAGCACGAAACCGACGAGTTTGTCGTCTTTGCGGATGGTTTTGATCAGGTTGGGCATGGTGACCATAGAGAGCTCTTCTATCAGTTCGTTCAGCTCTGATTCGGTCATAGGGCAGAAATCCTCGTGGTCCTCCCAGGAGGAGTTGTAGATCTCCCCCACCTGAGGGGCGATATCTAACAGGTCCTGTTTGGTTTTCAACTCGGGACTCTCGAAGCGTCCCCGGCTTTTAGCCAGGTCGGCGAATATACGGTACTTCTGGGGCAGAAGCTGATTTTTGGCGTCGATCTCCGCGCTGTAGAAATCCTTGTACTTTTCGAAACCGAGCTCCTCCAGCAGATCTCGGTAGTAAGGCAGGTGGTAGCTCATCATGGTCATCGTCGCGGTAAAATCAAAACCTTCGATA
>DSBN01000078.1 GCA_011046055.1 Sediminispirochaeta sp.
CCCCTCTACTCGCTCTCCATCGCCCTGATCAACGACCAGCTCAATCCAAACGAGATGGTCCACGCCGCGGGAGCCCTGGTGGTTCTCTACGGCATCGGCTCGAGTATCGGTCCCTACAGCGCCGGCTGGATCATGTCCTGGATCGGACCTAAAGGTCTGTTTTTGTTCATTGCCACGGTACTGGCGCTGTTCGCCATCATCAGTATCTCACGAATCATCCTGATACCGATGATACCGCAGAAGTACCACGAGAGTTACCACCCCTACCCTCGAACGACTTTTGCCGCATTTAAACTGGTTCGCAAACGACGCAGCCGAAAGAAGGAAGCTAAGGTATGAAAATTCCAACTAAAAACAACAAAAAAATGGAGCTGCTCCTTGTGGAAGTTGACAACAACGTCGAGCTCAACACCATCTGGGAAGCCTGCAATATCATGGCGGTCAAACGACTGGGGATGTCGGATCACGGAAGGACCCATGTCGCTATTGTGGCCAATTTGGCGGTGAAAATTCTCCGTCTGCTGCTCGACTCCGGTATCACGCCGAGCATCGTCGAAGATTGGGAGCTGGAGAACGACGACGCTGAAATAGTGGTCATGATGGCCAGCTTGATGCACGATCTGGGCAACAGCGTCCATCGCGATTTGCACGACGACATGGGGGTGAGCCTGGCCATGGGAATCCTGCCCCGGATCCTCGAGAAGGCCTACCCCGATCCGAGGCAGCGTCAAATCATGGTCACCGAGACCCTCCACGCCATGGTCGCCCACGACACCGATGTGGCGGTCCACACCCTGGAGGCGGGGGTGGTTCGTCTGGCTGACGGTCTGGATATGAAAAAGGGTCGCGCCCGTATAGGTTTCGAGGCGGGCAAAAAGGACATCCACAGCATCAGCGCCATGGCCATCGAGGATGTGCGGCTGCTGAAGCCGAGCCCGGAGAAACCGGTGCGTGTAGAAATCGTGATGGAGGATGCCGCCGGGGTCTTTCAGGTCGACTACCTTTTGAAAAAAAAGATCAAGGGTTCCGGTCTGGAGAGACATGTGGAGATCGTAGCCAAAATCAGTCACCAGGCCGGATCGGAACATCCCATAGAGACCTACCGTATCGGCTAAGCGGTACGTCGCTCCGCCGAGAGCCGGCGAACACGGATCCGCCTGTTCAGACCCCCAAGATTCTTTTTCCCAGAGCCGATGCGATAAATTTCTGCAAACTGCCCCGACCCCGTCCATGAATCGCGGCACCGGAGACGTCCAACAGGCGCATAAAGCCGGAACGGGCGATCATCTCCATCATCAGGTGGGTCTCTCGGTTGCTCAAACCCTCCTGCCCGCCGTCGCTGATTCGAGGGTCGTAATGAACGAAGAGGCCCTGGCTGCCGATCACCGCCCTCTGGAGCGCCTTCCGGACGACCGCGGAGATCCCCAGCATATCGATATCTTCCATGGTATAGACGTTCAATCCCAGGCTGCGGATAATCTCGACCTCCACCGGCCGAGCTTCCTGGAGTCCCAGCAGGACGATATTTTCGGCGCTGGGAGCAGTTTGATCGTCGCTTTTCTTCTCACTCGCTTCTATCCAGCCCAACTCGAGCAGGTCCGGCGCCAAAATACGCCCCAGGGGTCCCAGATCATCGGTATGGAGCTCCTTTTTTTTCTCGCCGACAATAATCGACGGTGAGGGGGATATCCACAAAAGACCCTGCTGACCCAGCTCGATGCTCGCGGCGGAAAACCCCGTGCTGCTGAGAAAGCGCCGACCTCGGAGCAGGGGGAAACTACCGGCGGACAGAGAAGATCTGATCGCCGAAAAAAAGTCCTCCTCGCCTCGAAGATTCTTCGCCGGCAGTTCCAGCTCAAAACCGATACTGGCCAAACTTCTGGACAACAGTTCTACTTCTAAATCATGATTCGAAGCGGAAAAAAGCAGCACTTTCTTTGGTTTATGCTCGGAAACGGCCTTGCCATGTATGTTTTTTTGCACATATGCCGAGGTCATGGCCGCCAGTAGGGCCGAATAGTTGGGCAAAAATGAGACACTTTGCCCCAAGGAGTACTCATCCTTGGCCGCGCCCATTTCCACAATGAGGTGGTCGCTGGAAGCGCCTAAAATCTCTATCCGCCCGTCCATGGCCCTGAGCCCGTCTACGTCCGCGTCCTCCCGGCCGATGTTCAAAATTCCCCGAGTCACCAAACCCTTGTCGACGAAAGTCGGTCGCCCGCCGAAGGCATCTTCTCCGGTCTCCCCTATTGGCACCGAAGGTTTTTCTTTCAGTTCGATGAGTTCGGCCTCGATCAGAAAGGCGTCCTGCTCCGTTCCAGGCCAGACCTGACGTTTGACTGTCTCCCGTCCGAGCAGTATCGCCTCGCCGATCCGCAGGTTGTTGATCCCTTGGGGCATTTTCCCCGAAGCCAGAAGGGGAAGCGAGGAGGAGTTGCCCCCGGAGATGGTACGGATGTGAATATCGAAGGTATCCTCGATTCTATGGGCCCAATCCACCAGCTGCTGCATGTTCTCCGGGGTCGGAATCACTCCGCCGTAACAGGTGAGGTTGGTCCCCACCCCTTCCAGACTAATATTGGGCAGCTCCAAAACTTCCCGCACCGCCGGTAGAACGTCGTCGGGCCAGAAGCCCTCCCGCAGATCCCCCAGGTCGATCATCAGGATGACCCGGTGGTTCAGTCCAAATCGCTCGGCGGCGCTGGAGAGGGAACGAATCACCGAAATCTCCGAATTGAGGCTGACGTCCACCGAACGAACTATCTCTTCGGTCTCGCTCAAAGGGGGGATGCGCAGGAGGGTGATCGGCTCGACTACTCCGTTGGCCCGCAATCGGTGGATGTTCTCCATCCGTGACTCTCCGATCCCCTTGACCCCGCCGCGCAGCAGGGCTCGGGCTACCGCTGGAGTGCCGCAGCTCACCTTGCTGACGCCGGTGACCTGGATACCGTGTTCGGCGCAGAGATTACAGACCACTCGGGCGTTATTTTCTATTTTGTCCAGATCTATCCTTACCGACGGTCCGCCCATAGGCTCTCCTTCAGAAGCTGCAGCGCCTCGGCGGGGTACTCGGTGGCCAGCACCCCGGCGACGGCCATAATGTAATCACGATCGAACAGGAGCTCTACATTTTTCGGCGGAGCGAGGCTATTCGCCGGCAGCGAATCCAGAGCCTTGCGGAGGATTTTCTCTCGATTGGGCAGCCGGGTGAGAGCGCCTCCCGTAGCTATCGCGTAGCGTACCGCGCTCAGGTCCTTGCCCTCGGCAAGCTCCTTTTTTCCCTCCGGACCGTAGATGCTGCGGTAGCGTCCTACATGACGACTCAGAGCCTGCGCCGCGGCCGACTCGGTAAGTATCTCCGCCAGTTCGATCTCCCGAGGCTGCTGGGGGATAGGCGGGAGAAGTTCGAGCCGCGACTCCAGCTCTTCGACGCTGCAGCCGAGCAGTTCCGCCGCCCTTTCCAGAGCTCGGCCCTGCAATACATTCTTTCTGTTGACATAAGTCCCCAGGCCTCCCTCGACGCTGCGCTTGGCCAGGGGTTCCGGGGAGATGAGTACTCGGCTCACCTCCTCGCTGCCGGGGCTCACCGAATGTACATCCGTGGTGGCTCCCCCTACGTCGATCACCAAAAGGTCGCCGATCTCCTCCCGGAGCAGCTTGGCTGCCTCCATCACCCCTCCCGGGGTGGGAATAATACTGCCGTCCACCCTCTCGCGCAGACGCGCCATCCCCGGTCCGCCGGTGATATGCTCCTCGAAGACCCGCTGGATCACCCGCCGGGTCTCCTCTATCCGCAGCTCGTCTATCCTTGGGTAGACGTTCTCCACCAGGTAGAGCTTTTTCCCCTGCTCTTCGAAGATCTCCCGCACCTCATCCTGATTGGCCACGTTGCCCGCGTAGATCACCGGAATGGAGAGCTGCTGCTCCGCCAGGAGTTCGCAGATCTTACGCGAGTTGTACAGGGCGGTCTCTCTCTCTCCGTGGTCCACCCCCCCGCTGATAAGGATGATGTTGGGGTGGATGTGGAGAATTTTTTTTAGATCCCCCTGGCTGAGACGACCAGTGCTGACAAAATGGATAATCGCCCCGGCACCGAGGGCAGCCTCTCGGGCGGCCCGAACGGTCATCTCGTAGACCAGGCCGTGGACGGTCATGCGTAGTCCTCCGGCGGCGCTGCTCACGGCGAGAAATCTTTCCCACGACAGCTTCTCGGCGCCCAGTTTGGCCGCCAAGGATTCCGTGGCGAGGTCGATTCCGACCCGTACGTCTCCCTGCTCCACGCTGGTGGGAGCGGCGGCCTGCCCGATGAAGCGGGGGGATGAGGTGTTGAAAC
>DSBN01000134.1 GCA_011046055.1 Sediminispirochaeta sp.
TCCACGGCACCCTCTACTTCGGACGCCGAGCTAGGCACCGGGACGTGCTGCTCCACGACGGTACCCACATGGTGGATATTATCAACTTTCTCACCGGAGAAACCTGCCACATCAAGCACAGCTTCGGCTCCATGAGCTCGCGACGCTCTTCGGCCTACCTGGTCGGCCGGGCCGGGGAGGTGCCGGTAGTCATCGATGTGGGCGCCGAGAGGGACCACCTGGTCTTCGAGCTGGAGCTGAGTTTCGAGGAGGGCCGAATTCGAGTGGGCAACGGGGTACTCAGATTTGAAAAGTCCGCCGAAAGTCCCTACTACAGCAACTACCGATCGCTGGTCTTCGACCTGACTCCGCGAATCGAGCGCACCGGCTACTTCGCCAACATGCTTCAAGATGCGATCGCCTGTTTCCGCGATCCACAACGGCAGCCGGTCTCAGGCGCTTCGGAGGGCTTGGAGGTGATGCGCTACCTGCGCTCCTTCCGGGCTCTATGGTGAGCCGTAGTCGGGGGGTTTGTAGGGAAAATCGATACCAGCGACACTTCAGTTCAGCCGGATTCCATTTTTTTCGATCGTTATCGCTCCCCGACGGTAGAGGACGCCGATGCTCTTTTTGAACAGCTTCTTGCTGATCTGCAGACGGCGGTAGACCTCCTCCGGGGCGCTCTTGTCGTGGAGGGGAAGAAAACCACCGGCCCGTTTCAGAGCCTTCAAGACCAGCTCCTCCGCCAGGGGGGCGGCGTGCTCGAAGCCCTGCGGCTGCAGGCTCACGTCCACCAGCCCGTCATCGCGGACTTTCTTGATATAGCCGGTTTTCACGTCGCCCAAATCGACCTCTTCGAAGGTCTCGTCACGGTAGAGCAGCCCCCGGTACTTCTGGTCGACCACCGCCTCGTAGCCCAAACGGGAGGAAGAGAAAACCAGCAGCTCTACCTTTTGATTCTCCCGCAGCTCCCCGGTCTCCGAGGAGAAAAACTCATCCAGCACTCCCGTTCCCAGGATTCCCGATTTTTCGTAGTCCAGCTTGAGGTAGACCACCACCGACTCGCCCCGCTGCAACTGACGGGGCCAGTACTTGCGGGGCAGGAAGAGATCCTTGGAGATCCCCCACTCCAAAAAGGCGGCGAACTGGGTGATCTCCTTGACCCGCAGCGAGGCGAACTCTCCGACCTTGGCCAGAGGGGTCCCGGTGGTGGCGGCGAGGTGCTGTTTCGAGTCGTTGAACAGAAAGACCTTCAGCTTGTCCCCCCGCCGAAGGCCGCTGGGAGTCTCCTTCTTGGGCAGGTAGACCTCTTGCTGCTTATTCAGACCGATAGATAGAAAGGCACCGCCCCGGGAGAGCCGAGTCACCTCCAGCCGGTTAAAATCTCCGATTCTCACCATACACCGATGATACCAGTCCGCGCGACGACCGTCCATGCACTAGGCCTTCCGTTTTTCTTGAACCCTTCTTTGGCTGCTTGAAAGTTCTACCTTGCGCAGCCTGATCGTGGTGGGGGTGATCTCCACCAGCTCGTCGTCCCGGATGAACTGCAGCGCCCTTTCGATGGTCATCGGGAGAATGGGGGTCAACACCACGTTGTCGTCCTTGCCCGCCGCCCGCATATTGCTGAGCTTTTTGGTCTTGCAGGGGTTCACGTTCAGGTCGTTGTCTCGGTTGTGCTCGCCTACTATCATCCCCTCGTAGACTTGATCTCCGGGGACGACAAACAAGTTTCCCCGGGGCTCGAGGTTGAACAGGGCGTAGGCTACGGCGGCGCCCTGACGGTCGGAGGTCAAACTGCCGGTGTGCCGCTGGGCAAAATCACCGCGGTACTCCTGGTATCCGGCGAGGTAGGAGTTCATGATTCCGGTCCCCTTGGTGTCGGTGAGGAACTCGTCCCGGTAGCCGATCAAAGCTCGGGAAGGTATGTCGAACTCCATACGAACCCGTCCGGTCTGGTGGTTGCTCATGCTCAGCATCTGCCCCTTCCGCTTGGAGAGCTTTTCGGTGACGATACCCATGTAGCTGTCCTCGCAGTCGATAAACAGATGTTCTACAGGCTCCAGCTTTTTTCCACCTTCGTATTTGAAAATCACCTCCGGCCGTCCCACGCAGAACTCGTAGCCCTCCCGGCGCATGGTTTCGATGAGGATCACCATCTGGAACTCGCCCCGTCCGGAGACCATGAAGCTCTCCTCCTCGACGGCCCGCTCCAGGCGCATGGATACGTTCTGCAGGGTCTCTTTCTGCAAGCGCTGAAAAAGCTTGGCCGACTGGACGATGGTTTTGCCCTGACCGGCGAAGGGACCGGTGTTTTTGCCGAACTTCATCACCACCGTCGGTTCATCGACGGTGATTCTGGGCAGGGCCACCGGCTCCTGCCGGGTACAGATCGTATCGCCAATGTGTACGTCCTGGATTCCCGCCAGCACCACGATATCCCCGGCCTCCGCCGTGTCGGTATCGGCCAAAGAGAGCCCGAGGTAGTGCTGCAATTTGGAGACTTTCAGGGGACTGACCGCCCCACCCTCGGCTATCCGTACGAGGGTATCCGATGCCCGAGCCACCCCGTTGTAGACCTTTCCGATAGCCAGACGACCCAGATAATCTGAGTAAGCCAGGTCGGATACCAGCATCTGAAAAGGCTTATCCGGATCGGACGTCGGCCCGGGAATATGCTCGATAACGTTGTCCAAGAGCTCGTGTAGGTCCTCCCCCGGTCGCTCCAACTCCTTAGAGGCGATCCCGTCCCGTCCCACCGCGTAGAGCAGGGGAAAGTCGAACTGCTTCTCGTCGGCGTCCAGGTCGATCAGCAGGTCGTGCACCTCGTCGAGCACCTGCAGCGGCCTGGCGTCGGCCCTGTCGATTTTGTTGATCACCACTATCAGATGGAGCCCCGCCTCTAGGGCCTTGGAGAGGACAAAGCGGGTCTGGGGTAGCGGGCCCTCCGAGGCGTCCACCAGCAGGATCGCCCCGTCGGCCATGGAGAGAGCCCGTTCGACTTCCCCTCCAAAGTCGGCGTGCCCCGGGGTGTCGATAATATTGATCTTTACACCCTTCCACCCAACGGCGCAGTTCTTCGCCGAGATGGTAATGCCCCGCTCCCGCTCCAGGTCCAGTCGATCCATGATCCTCTCGTCGACCACCTGTCCTTTTCGAAACACCCCGCTCTGCTGGAACATGGCGTCCACCAGGGTAGTCTTTCCGTGGTCTACGTGAGCTATGATCGCAATATTGCGAATTTTGTCGTTGCGTCTCTTATCGTTCACTCTGTTTATCCTGATTTTGTCTCTCTTGCCGCTATACGGCGCTCGAAACAGTTAAAAATTTGTCCATGAAGGCAGGAGCCGAGCATACACCAAGAGGGACGGATGCTCAATAGAGCGGCGAGGCGTCTGAGTTCTTGGTCCCGTCCAAACCGCTTACAAATTGTCGAAAATCAGCTGCCGAAAAGCACGCTTTTAAGAAAATTCTCCTCCCCCGGCTTGGCCGCCCGGCCGTTGCCGCCGTGTCCGACCTTCGAGTAGGGGCAGACGGCCACGCAGACGCCGCAGTCGGTTCCGAACTTGCGCCAGGCGGAGAAGCAGGCTTCGTGGTCGATCGATCGCACCTCCGCGGCGTAGTTCTCCAAAATCGATCCCTTGGGAATGGCCTCTACCGGGCAGAGGTCGGAGCACTTGCGGCAGGCCTCGCATATTTTGGGCATATTGAAATCCACCGGCTCATCTATTTCAAGCTCCGCATCGGTGGTCACCGCCGCCAGGCGGATCCGGCTGCCGTATTTTTTGTTTACCAGAAGCCCGTGCCGACCTATCTGCCCCAATCCGGCCCGCTCGGCCAGAGGGGGAAGGACAAGCTCGCTCTCTCCGTCGATATGGGCCACCGCCGAGTAGCCCAGGCCTCGAAGGTAGGAGGCTATCACCAGGGCGGGCACGGCTATCTTCAAGTAGGTCCCGGCGACCTCCGCCGCCTCCCGTATCCCCGGCGCGTGACGCATCTCCTCCACCGACATCTCGAAGGCGAAGATCAAGGTCCGCGGCAGATAGTCGTCCACCGGCAGGCCGTACCGTACCCCCCGCCCACGGGTTTCGTAGACGCACTCCTCGTCGGTCTCGGTGACCCCGCTGAGCACCGCGCCGTAGAAAGAGGCGGTCTTTTTCAAAAACTCGGTCAGCTCAGTTTTGTCCGGCGTTTCATCCGAGTTATGGGGATAGCGGTACTCCTCGTAGTAGCCGCGCACGAACTGTCGCAGTTGAGTGATGAAGCTGAAGGTCGTTTCGACCATGGGTGCTTCGGGGAGCCGTCTACTGAAGATGCCCTCCCCATACTCCCGAAGCCTTCGA
>DSBN01000022.1 GCA_011046055.1 Sediminispirochaeta sp.
CACCGATCGCCGCGGAGGCGTCTCCGTGGCCGCTGACCCCGACGATCACTCCCAGCAGGTGCTGCAGTGGAAAAGCCTCGTTATGGCGCCCCATGAAGCAGACCCTCTCCCAAAAGGCGCGGGCCTTGGCGTGTACCCCATCCCAATATTCCGGCCCGGCAAAAACCAGGGCCGAAGCTTCGCTCATCGCATCTACAATCTCATTGACGCCGTCTTTTTTGACACAGCGGTTCGAACCGAGACAGCCGAGACAGGCGTCGCAGGTCTCCAAGGCCAAGTCAGTCAACTCGAACACCAGGTACTCTAGGCCGGAGTGTTCCAAAACATTTTTCAGAGCGATCTCCGATACTTTTCCTCTTCTTCCCGAATGTATCCCCACAACTCTTTCCGACATCAGCTTGGTCCTTTGCTCATTTTTTGTTGACTTAAGATTAGTGTTTCTCTAGACTTCGATTATAACGGTCTAAGAATACTATTCACAGGGGAGTAACGGATAATGAACGAAAAACTTGTGGTCTTATGGACAAGCTCAGATATAGGCACGGCGAAAAACATGGTCTTCATGTACACCCTCAACGCCAAGAAGAGAGGATGGTTCGAAGAGGTTACCTTCATCGTCTGGGGCTCCTCCGCGGGACTTCTCGCCGAAGACGAGGAGTTGCAGGAGATCTTAAAAGAGATGATCCGTCAGGGGGTGAAGGTCGAGGCATGTTTGCGCTGTGCCGAGAACTACGGAGTTGTCGACACGCTCAAGGACTTGGGCATCGAGGTGAAACTCATGGGCGAGCCCCTCAGCGACTACCTCAAGGAGGGGTGCAAGGTACTTAGTGTATAAAAAAACGCCCGCCGGTTGCCAAAGCGTTCCGGCGGGCTTGCCTCCGTTGTGTGGCGGTCTCTGATCAGGCTATCTCATCGAGAGCTTTTTTCAAATACTCCACCGTCCGGTCGACGTTCCGTAGTTTCTCCAGACCGAAAAGTCCGACTCGAAAGGTGCTGAAACCCTCCGGCTCGTCGCACTTGAGGGGGACTCCCGCGGCGATCTGCAGTCCTGCTTGGGCGAATTTCTTGCCTGTCCGTATTCCTTCGTCGTCGGTGTAGCTCACCACGACTCCCGGTGCCTTGAAGCCGGGGGCGGCGACACTGGGAAAACCCCGCTCTTCGAGCAGGGCGCGGACTTTCTCGCCCAGCTCCAGCTGGCTGCGGGTGGCCTTCTCCAGACCGAAGCCCTCGATCTCCCGGATCGTGTCCCGGAGGCTGCGCAGGGAGTCGGTGGGCATGGTGGCGTGGTAGGCGTGGCCGCCGTTTTCGTAGGCGTCCATGATCCGTAGCCAGGCGCCGAGGTCGCAGGCGAAGCTGCTGCTCTTGGTCTCGTCGGCCTTTTTTCTAGCCCGTTCGTTGAGCATCACCATACCAGCGCTGGGAGTGGAGGACCAGCCCTTCTGCGGTGCGGTGATCAGCACGTCCACTTTAGTTGCCTCCATATCCACCCAGACGGCGCCGGAGGCGACACAGTCCAGCACGAAGAGTCCTCCCACTTCGCGGGTAGCCTCGCCGATGCCCTGGATGTACTCTTCCGGGAGAATAATCCCCGAGGAAGTCTCCACATGGGGGACAAAAACGACATCCGGGCGATTCTTGCGGATGGAGTCGACGATCTCCTCCAGCGGGGCCGGAGTACACGGAGCCTTGTCCTCTTCCTTGCTACGGCGTGCCTGCAGGACGGTCTGTCCTTTGGCCACACCGGATGCTTCGAGAATCTGGGTCCAGCGAAAGCTGAACATTCCGTTTCTGACTATCAGTACCGAGGCCCCGGCGGCGAATTGACGGGCCACCGCCTCCATGGCGTAGGTTCCCCCACCGGGAACCAAGGCCACCGAATGGGCGTGGTATACTTTTTTCATGGATGATGATATGTCGCGCATGACCTGTTGGAAGGCCTGGGACATGTGATTTAAAGAGCGATCGGTGAAAACCACTGAGTATTCCAGCAGTCCGTTGGGATCGACATTAGGGTTAAGTCCTGGCATAATTCACCTCCTAGTGTTGTGGGCCAATTCTAACATATGAACTTGAGGAATGATAGGGTCCGGGGGGAGTCATGAATTGGACGAAAGCTACAGCAGAACTGACTCGTTTGGAGCGCCTCCTCGGAAAGCCCGGCGCCCTGCCCGGCAGAGCAGCCCATCGGCGCATGGCTCCGGAGGGGCGCGTGCTCACACCGCCTGAAACGCATGACGGCACGGATAGTCATCCTCCGACCAAAGCGGCGGTGCTGATCCTCCTCTACCCCTTCGGTTCGAACTCCGCACTACATCTACCGCTGATTCGCCGACCCGACGAGGACCCCTTGCACCCCGGACAGATCGCCCTGCCTGGGGGCAGACACAAAGAGGGGGAGAGTTTCCCCGTGGAGACCGCCCTGCGGGAGAGCCAGGAAGAGCTCTCCATCGAACCCGAATCGGTGCGGGTCATCGGAGAGCTCAGCCCCCTGTACGTGGGGGTGAGTAGCGCCATGGTCACCCCGGTGATAGGCCGAACCGATCGTCGCCCCTCGATGAGGGCCGACCCGCGGGAGGTGGTAGCCTTTTTTTCCATATCCGTCAGCAGTCTTCTCAGCCAGGTGCCCCGCTTCGGATACTTCGAGTCGCAGGGCGGTGATATCCGCGCCCCCTACTACTTGAGCGAAGCGGGGCGAATCTGGGGGGCTACGGCGATGATTCTAGCGGAGCTGCTTGAGCTTTTTCATCAGGCTCCAAAATAAAAAAATTTGACGGATCGGATTAGGTATACTAAGCTAATGTAAATACCGTTCTCTTACAGCCAGCGTGGGGCTGAAAAAAACCTTTTACCTATTAACTACTCAGCTGTGGTGCTTTCAAGAACCGAAATTTCTTGAAGCGCCAATCATGAAAATAGTCATACCCGGCTGTTTTCAGTGTTTCAATTGCCGCGAAGCGACATGAGAAACGATTTCAATTTTCTTGGAAGGAGGTGATGTCCAGAAACGGCAGTGTAAAACACAGTAGCATCGTTTGGATTGAACAGGAACTTTAAAAAAAAGCTAAGAAAATTTTGACACTAGAAGCTACAAACTTTTGAAGAAAAGGGGTTTACTATGCAAGCAATTGAAAATGTTGTTGCGGCAGCGGGTTCGTTCGCCTGGGGGCCGGTGATTATCACCATCCTCTTTATTGCCGGAATTACGTTGACCATCGGTACGAAATTCGTCCAATACCGCAGAATCGGCAAGGCGTTCAAGTACCTTTTTTCCAAGGATGTATCAGGTGAAGGAGATATCAATCCCTTCGCCGCACTGATGACCACCCTTTCGGCAACCATCGGTACCGGTAACATCGGAGGAGTCGCCACCGCAATAGCCGCCGGTGGTCCCGGCGCCGTGTTTTGGATGTGGGTCACCGCGGTATTCGGAGGAGCCATCAAGTTCTCCGAAGCGGTACTGGCGGTCAAATACAGAACCACGGACGAGTTCGGCGAAAAATCCGGTGGACCGATGTACTACGCCAGCGTCGGAATGGAAGAACGCTACGGCGGAAATTGGAAGTGGCTCGGGTGGCTCTTCGCCCTCTTCGCCTTTGTCGCCTCTTTCGGTATCGGAAATATGGTGCAGAGCAACGCCATCGCCGACGCGATGGAGACGGCAACCGGCGTGGCACCGTGGATCTCCGGTCTGGTAGTGGCAGTCTTGGTCGGATTGGTGATCATCGGCGGTATCAAGCGAATCGCCTCGGTAGCCGAGAAGCTTGTACCCTTCATGGCCATCATCTACGTGATCGGTTCGCTCTTTGTAATTTTCGCCAACATCGAGTTCCTGCCGCGGGCATTTGGCTGGATTTTCGGCAACGCCTTCAACGGTCAGGCGGTAGCCGGCGGATTTCTCGGCGCGGTCGTCCGCTACGGCGTGGCTCGTGGGGTTTTCTCCAACGAGGCCGGTCTGGGAAGCGCTCCGATCGCACACGCGGCATCGAAGACCGAAGACCCGGTTCGCCAGGGTCTGATCGCATCCCTCGGCTCTTTTCTCGACACCATCGTCGTCTGTACCATGACCGCGCTGGTTATTTTCATTTCCCCGGTCATCACCATCGCCGAGAACGGTCGAATGGAGGTGCTCAACAACCTCGACGGCGCGGCCCTCACTTCCACGGCTTACAATATGGCGCTGCCCGGCGGAGTGGGACAGTTTATCGTCTCCTTCGGTCTGCTGCTCTTCGCCTTCACTACCATCCTGACCTGGTACTACTACGGCTACAAGTCCCTGGAGTTTATCACCGGGGGGAAAGTCGCCGCCTACTACAAGTACG
>DSBN01000392.1 GCA_011046055.1 Sediminispirochaeta sp.
AGACCCCGTGGGAACCGACGTCCTGCTGGACAGCCTCGATACCACCGTCGACCCGGCGGACTACGGCAGCACCGTGGACACGCTCACCCTCTTTGAAACGGCGGATGTACCGACGGCGTTGAGCGAGTTCACCGGTACGGATGCAGGGGGAGATAATATACTCGATATTACTCTTGTGGAATAAAAGATCGCGCTTATTAGGATTTCTTTAAGTGGCGCCCTCCCTTTCGGGAGGGCGCTTGTTTGAAAAGCTCACCTCCCCAAGAACGACTGATTATTTTCTCTATTTGATATCTCTATACCGTCGAGCTTATTCGAGTCTTCTCATCCCATGATACAACTATCCTAACAGCAGGGCTACCGTATTAACTTCCGTAATAATAAGCGGCAAACAAAAAATGTACATTGACACATTATTATGTGTAATGCTACCATTTATCTATGGGAAGAGTGCGTTTAAGTGTCGATATCGAACCTGAACTCAAGCATAAGATAGCCGTTCTTGCAGCCCTTCGGGGTACTACGATAAGCGATCTTGTGGTTAAAGCCCTTCACCGTGTTCTGGCCGAGGAGGGAGGCGAAGAGTTGGTGAAAAAAACTTCGGACCTCGCAGGCGCACTGCACCGCTACGCCGATGCCGATAAGCGAAGCCGAGAGGATGCAGCATGGGCGGAGAGTGTAGCCGATGACCTACGTTGATGCCAATGTGATTCTTCGTTACCTGCTGGACGATAACCCGCTGCTTTCTCCTCAAGCAAAAAACCGGCTGGAAGAGCTGGAAGAGAAGCAGACCGGAATAGAGGTGGTAGCGGAGTGCGTGTATGTTCTGGCGAGAGTGTACCAAGTTCCGCGAAAGGAGATCTCGGAAATCCTCACACGTCTTTTTTCGTGGAATTCATGGAAAATTTTTCATAAAGATGCAGTGATAGGGGCAATCAAGCTCTACGGAACATCATCAATCGATTTCGTGGATGCCTATTTGATTTCGCTGCATCGGATTTCGGGGATGGAAATCCTGAGCTTTGACAAAAAGGTGAGGCAGCTGACTCGGTAGAAGGGTCTCTATCGGCTCTATCGTATCGAACAGGGGAAGGAGAAGTGGAATCCGCCTCACGGGGAGGTTGCCGGCTTGGAGCGCGGGGAGATCGAAACACGGATGTAGGATATTTTTCGCCTCAGAAGTTTTTTCATCAAAGTGAAACTCAACTGGTCACGGCAACAAATTCGTGCGTGAGAAGGGGCAAAAAAAAGCCGGGTCCTCAAGACCCGGCCTAAATCTGTGCCGCCGAACAGAATCGAACTGTTGACACGGGGATTTTCAGTCCCCTGCTCTACCGACTGAGCTACAGCGGCACGTACGTTGGTATTTATACAGATTCACCAAAAAAATGTCAAGGGTGGGGGCTGAAAAAATTTGGCCTGTAACTTAGGAGGGGAGAGAAGGGGAGAGGAGGCACTTCAGCTGTCCTGCTGTAGGGATTCCCAGTATCGCCGTATCTTGTTGTACATATCTTCGAACGCCTCGAAGTCTTCATTCAGAGTGTTTAGTGTGTCTACCGTTTGATCGATACTTTCAGGATAATCGTGAGCCAGGTTGTTGCGTAGGTTGCGGAAAAATTGCCACTGTTCGGCGCTGGTGAGAATCTCCAATTGTTCCAGTCTGAGAAGAACGTTCAAAAAGGGTTTTGGCGCGTCATCCGCTTCTACATACCTGTAGAGCGAGGGGAGCAATCTTGTACCCATGGAATCCTGCATTTTCGTGAAGCGGTATATGAACTGGTCGAGATGTTCGATCTGCTCTTCTCCCATTTTCTTAAAATCATCACTGGTCAGCGGAAACGTCGGTGCAAGGAGTGATCGCGCCCTTCTGCACTTCGCCACATGACCGTCGCACTCTTTAATCGCCGATTCGATAGTCGCTCGTACCGTCTCGTTCATAGCTCAATGGCCTCCTTCCTAGCTTGTTGTACGATGAGGGGGGGCTGCGCTGTTTCGCCGGGAGTCGTTGTGATAATATCTATTTTTCTTTCTCCCAAAGCGAATTGAATATCGGTCATAGCTTTTAGTTTAGCCCTAATCAAGCGACTCCCCTTGAGTGTTTCGCCGTGTTCGATGAGGATGTCTATATCTCCGCCCGCCTTTGCATCGTTCACCCGCGAACCGAAAAGAAAGATCCGCACTTGATCTCCGAAATGAGTCCGTACCGCGTTCTTCACTGCCTCGATCTCTTTTTCATTCAATCTCATATAGTGTTCAAGTATACAATAAAAGGGAAGGTTTAGGGAGTGCTAGGGGATAAGATGATTACTGGAACAAGTTCGATTTGCCTGCTACAATAAGGCAGGAATATGGGTATGAAAAACAAAAAGGCCATCGAAGCGTACAAGCTGCAGAGTTTCGACCAGAAGCGCCAGGAGAAGGGGGCGGAGCAGCAGGTGACGGGGGATGAGAAAACTCGCCCCAAACCCGCTCTCCCCCAAGAGGATCACCCCGCCGAGGGTGAGATCTACCGCGGCAGCAGGATCAACTCGATCCTCGACACCGATGGTTTTTTCAAAACCGGTTATGCCCATAAACGGGCGGCCAAGCTCCTGCTTCTGCTGGGCAAGGAACAGGCTGCGGCGGTCTTGAAGCACCTTTCGGAAGAAGAGGTGGAGAAGGTCACCGCCGAGATCGCTAAGATCAAGAGAATCGAAAGGGAAGAAGCCCGGAAAATCCTGCAAGATTTCGGCAGTCTGGCGGACAAGATCGCCGCGACACCGAGGGGAGGCATCCAGGTAGCCCGAGACATGCTCAGCTCAGCCCTCGGTGAGGCTGAGGCGGAGAAGATCATCGGTAAGGTGAGCCCCTACGCGGAGAACAAACCCTTCGCCTTTCTGAACGACTTGGACTACCAGCAGATAATGCTGCTGCTCCGAAAGGAGCCGGTCCATGTGATGAGCATCGTGGTCAGCTACCTGGAACCACGAAAAGCCTCTCAGGTCATCGAGTCGCTGCCGCCGGAGGTCCAAGCCCAGGTGGTGAAACGAATCGCCCGAATGGGCCAGGTCTCGCCGGAAGTGCTCTCCTCGATAGAGGAGAGCCTGCGGGAGCGGATCAGAACCCAGGGCAAGGTGGTGGCCGAAGAGATCGACGGGCAGAGCGTCCTGGCGGACATCCTCAAGCACATGCCCTTGAACGATGAAAACAGGATTCTCGAGTCCTTGGAGGAGAAGAATCGAGAATTGGCCGAACATATTCGGGAGCGGCTTTTCAACTTCGAAACGGTACTGGAGATTCCCGACTCCCAGCTGCAGGGCTTTCTCTACCAATATCCCGACCGGGACTTGGCGGTGATCCTCAAAGGCAAGAGCCCGGAATTGGAGGACAAAGTCTTACGCAACGTCTCCCAGCGCCGCCGTGACTTCATCCAGCAGGAGCGCGAGAGTCTGGGTCCCATGAGGCGATCCGAGGTGGATCGAATCACCAAGGACTTTTTGTCCTTTCTGCGCGAGAGGGCCGAAAGGGGTGAGCTGACCCTCGATTCAGACGAGCTGGTATAGCGCACAGGTGTAAAATATAAGGTTGAGGAGGAAGAGTTGTATTCGATAGGTTTGGCGTACGTGCTGTGGTTTCTCTCCGGTTTCGGAGCAATGGGTTTTCATCGTTTTTATATGGGAAAAATAGGCACCGGGCTTCTGTACATCTTTACCGGCGGGCTCTTCGGGATCGGTTCGATATACGATTTTATCACCCTTCCCCTCCAAGTGAGGGAGGCGAATCTGCAGGCCGGTTGGCGGGAGGCACTCTACGGAAACACCGCAATGAGGACCGTCGGAGGTCACCGGGAGGAGCGAAAACAGTCCTTGGAGAGCATCATTCTCCGCACCGCGAAGAAAAACAGCGGAGTAGCCAACCCTTCCGAAGTAGCCTTGGAGAGCAATCGAAGTCTCGATGAGGCGAAGGCGGCGCTGGAGAAGCTGGTGGAGAAGGGCTACGCCGAGCTGCGGGTCAGCAGAACCAGCGGGAACCTGCTCTACTTTTTTCCCGATTTTTCTCCCGACGGCAAGCACCCGGACGTGGAAGATTTCTGATCCTCGAACACTGAAAACTCCAGCATCTTGACATTTTAGACCGCCATCCCTACTATTCTAAGCTATGACAGCGAATGAACTGAGAGAGAAGTATATCGAGTTTTTTGTGCGGAAGGGACATGCCCAGATCTCGGGCAAGTCTTTGATACCCGAGAACGATCCTACGGTGCTCTTCACCACCGCGGGAATGCACCCCCTGGTTCC
>DSBN01000380.1 GCA_011046055.1 Sediminispirochaeta sp.
AAGTATGGAGCATACCTTTTAGAATACGCTCGTCTCGGGGGCTCTTCCGGTACAGCTCTTGGAAATGCTCCCGTGCCTGCTCGTAGATTCCCTTGTCCAGCTCCAGCTCCGCCTTGGTGATAGCGACGGAGAGGGCTCCGGGGTGTTTGGCCAGATACTTTTCCAGCCGCTCCAGTGCTTCACCGTGACGGTTCATCTCCGCCAGAGTGTAGGCCAGCTCTGATACTGCATCGTCGAAGTGGGGTTTGACCCGCAGTGCGTTCTCCAGTGGGGGGAGGGCTTTAGCGTGGGAGCCGATTCTCCTGCGGATCCGGCCTAGAAGAAGTAGGTAGTTCGGATTCTTGGCCTCGGCGTGGAGGAGTTTAATGACGTGGTGGAGGGCGGTGTTGGTTTTTCCCTGACGCAATAGAATCTCGGCCAAATGGAAACGAATCTCCCCGTTGTCTGGTTCTCGTTGCAGGACCCTCTGCATCTCCTCCAAGGCCAAGGCCTCCTCGCCCGCTTCGATGTGCACTCGGCCCAAATTGATGGAGGCGTTTTGATAGTCCGGCTTATAGTTCAGTGCCTTCTGGAGGTACTCTTCGGCCTGGTCGAACTTCTTTTGTGCCGCCAGTAGTACCCCGAGGTTGTTGAGCCCTTGGTGGTTGTCGGGGTCGATGCGCAGTAGGTCTTGAAATACCTGCTCCGCCTCTTGGTACTTCTCTGCTTTTTGCAGGGCGACTCCCAGGTTGTTCAGACTTCGTGTCCAGCCGGGCTTACTCTTCAGCGCTCGCCTGTATTCGTCGATCGCCTCTTCGTACTGTCCTCTTTGCTCCAGGGCAATACCGAGGTTGTAGCGGAGGGTCGGGTGGTTGGGGTCTTTTTCCAGCCCCATTTTAAACAGGGATATCGCCTCCTGCAGCCTGTCGTGGTGTTGGAGAAGGGTTCCCAGGTTGTTGTAGGCCATTAAAAAGCCCGGTTCTTTCTCCAGAGCTTCTCGGTACAAGTTCTCGGCTTCCTGTAATCCACCGATATCTTTGTGACAATTAGCCAGGTTGTAGGTGATGTCCGCCCTTTCCGGAGCCAGTCGGTGAGCCTTTTGGAAAGCCTCTATAGATTTCTGATGTTCTCCGATTTTTCTATAGGCGATCCCCAGGTTGTTGTAGGCCTCAATGGAATCCGGGGCGAGCTCCGATGCCTGCAGGTAGTTCTCCACAGCCTCCTGGTACCGTTGCGTGCTGGTGTAGATGTTGCCCAGCAGGAGGTAGACCGCGCTTAGTTCCGAGCTCTCCTCACGAATCTCCCAGGCTATCTTCTCCGCCTGCTCGTAGTCGTAAAAGGAGAGCGCCTGTTGGGCCATTTGGAATTTTCGGCTCAGATCCATGAATCAATCTCCGTAGTACCGTGAAGGTCGGGCCGTTTTCTCCGGAGATAGCTGGCTCCGGTGCGAAGGGCCTGCCGTATCGTACGCCGCTACGGCAAAATAGTAAAGCTGGCCGTTTTCCAGATCGCTGAGTTTGATCTTGTTGCGGGTGCCTACATCTATGGGAGAGGCCCCCTGTTCGGCATCCCGGCTGCGGTACACACCTGACTGCCGTCCGTAGTAGAGGAGGTAGCCCCCCAAGTCACGTTGGCGGATCTCGGTCCAGGAGATTTCTACCTCCGAGTCTCCGGGGATCACGGTGAGTTCCGCCGGGGCGGGAGGTGGGAGGTTAGGACGGTAGTTTATCGAAGTGGAGCTGATCCGAGGACTCTGCATCCCCTGACCATCGGGGTAGAGTTCGTATTTTACCTGAAGATACTTGGCTTTTAGCCCCGGCGAGAGTTCCGCTCCGGGGACGAAGCTTCGCCATTCGGGCTTCTCTATCTCAAAAGTGAGGGGGTTCTCGCCAAGACGGTAGTAGGAAAAGATATTCGTCCCTGGAGGACACCGGTGGACCACATCGATGGCCGAGAGTTCCGACCCCGCCTCTTCGAGCTCCAGGGGACCGATCACTACCGAGGCACCCTCCTTCGGGTAGACCGCGAGCTGGGGATTTTCTACATAGTCGCGGCTGAGGCGAAACTCGTCCAGCAGACCGGTGTAGTTCGGTGCGATCACCGGGGGATTCAAAGCCCTGGTGCCGATCATTGGACTCAGGGTCTGCACTCTGCCGTTTTCGTCACGATACCGAGAGTAGTCCACCGCTTCTGGGACACCATTTACCAAGTACTCGAGGAGACCGCTCTGACTGTCGTAGCGCAAGAGGTGGTGGCTCCACCGTCCGGGGATCAGTCGGTTTCGGCCGCGGAGGCTGATGTTGTTGGGTAACTTATCGGGGTGGTGAAAAAGGTTTTGAAACCTCCATTCGAGCTTTCGATCGTCAAATCGAGCGGTGATCTCTTGCAGCTCGATGCCTTCTCGACCCTGCCTCTGACCGCTCCAGTGAAAGACTTGCTCCCCATCTTCCAGCAGCTGAGGGCGGATCCAGAACTCAATGCTGAAGTCGTTCCACACCCGTCCCCCATGAAAGAGAGGGGGCGTCTCCGCTGAAACCGTCTCTATCGGGATGGCTCTGATGGCGCTCTCTGAGCCGACGAACTTTCCCGCTCCCCGGCCAATCCTTCCGTCCGGAAGGGGACGAAACTTCTCTCCTCCCTCCAGGCTGTAGTTTCCCGCGCGGTCTTGGAGAGGTGCTCCTTCGAAATGTATGAGCAGGTCCGTCTTTGCGGGGTCGGCCAGGTACTGCTGGGGGCGGATGCTTATCTCGGGAAAACCGTCACCGTTGCGAGTCAGCTCGACATTCTTCTCTTCTTGTATCTCCGTGTCCCTTCCCAGGCGGAGGACTTCCTGCTCCGCCGTGACAGTCTGCAGAGTGGTGAGGATGAGGATGAAGGCACAGCTCAATGTTTTCGAGATATTAGTTTTTTTCCTACTCATCTTATAGCATTATCGACAATCTTCGCCCCGAAGCTTATTCTTCGCCTTGCTTTTTTTATCCCTTCCCCCCCGGGTGTAATAAAACCGCGGTCACCGGAGCGGACTTCGTACTTGCCACAAGGCCCTCTGGGAGATATCTTTAGAGGGAGATGTACGAAGCGGTCAAAGCCAGTGTAGAAGAGTTCCCCCACCAGCCGGGAGTGTACTTGATGAAGAACTCCCAGGACAAGATCATATATATAGGCAAGGCGAAGGATCTACGAAAAAGGGTGGGTTCCTATTTCTCCGGTAAAAAAGAGCTCAAAACCAGGGTCCTGGTGAGTAAAATTCACAGCGTCGAGTACATTCTCACCGGCAATGAATACGACGCGTTGCTGCTCGAAAACAACCTGATCAAAGAGCACAATCCCCGTTACAACATCAATCTGAAAGACGGAAAGTCCTATCCCGCAATCCGGGTGACCAACGAAAAGTACCCTCGAATTTTCCGGACGAGGCGGATCATCCAGGACGGCTCGCGCTATTTCGGTCCCTATACGGAGGTGGGAAAAATCGATACCTACCTGGAACTGATCGAAAAGACCTTTCCTCTGCGCAAGTGCCGCGGTCCCCTGAAGAGGCGGGACCACCCCTGCCTCTACTACCATATCGGTCGCTGTTCGGCTCCCTGTGTGGGTAAGATCTCTCAGGCCGATTACATGAAGCACGTGGAGGAGGCGGTCAAACTCCTCTCCGGGGAGACCGAGGAGCTGCTGCGCGGTTTGCATCAGCAAATGGAGGCTGCCGCGGCGGAGCTGGACTACGAGCGGGCGGCGGAGCTTCGTGATAGAATCCAGGCGGTGGGGACGGTGGGGACCGAGCAGGAGATTGTGGACTTCAACATGGAAAAACGCGATTACGTAGCCACGGTGCAGCGGGACACTCTCTGCAGCTTTGTGGTCTTTCAAATGCGCTCGGGAAAGATGGTGGGGCGAGACCTCTTTCGGGCAGAGTCTTTCGGTACCGAGGAGGAGAGCTTCGCCGAGTTCTTCTTCCAGTACTACGGCAACTCCAACACCTTTCCCGATTTCATCTACATCGATTCGAAGGTGGAGGCTCGGCATCTGGAGCGGTTTTTTCACGACGAACTGGGACGCCAGGTGGAGGTGCATGTACCGCGGGAGGATCGCCACTCCCGAATTCTGAGAATGGCCCGGGAGAACGCCTCGCAGGATGTAGAACGGCGCCTCAAGGCCATCGCCAATATACCAGGCTTGGAAGAGCTCAAACAGGTCCTGGCCCTGCCCAAGTTGCCGCGGCGTATCGAGGGCTTCGATATCGCCCAGCTTTCGGGAAAAC
>DSBN01000363.1 GCA_011046055.1 Sediminispirochaeta sp.
GAACAGGGTACAGAGAGCCGAGTTTCGGCGGGAAAAGGTCGGCTTCATTTTCCAGAGCTACAACCTCATTCCCGTTCTGACCGCCTTCGAGAACGTATCATTCGCTCTGTCACTTTTGAAGCTACCGAAACCGGAGGTACGGGAACGTACCATGAGCATTCTCAAGGAGGTGGGGCTCCAAGGAATGGAGCATAGGCTCCCGGCTAGACTCTCCGGAGGGCAACAGCAGCGGGTAGCCATCGCTCGGGCACTGGTCAAGAACCCGAGCATCATCCTGGCCGACGAGCCGACGGCCAACCTCGACTCCCACACCGGCGAGGAGGTTTTGGAGCTGATGCGCCGTATGAACGAACTCCACCAGACCACCTTTGTTTTCAGCACCCACGACAAGATGGTCATGGAGTTTGCTCGACGTCTGGTGCTTCTGCACGACGGGATGATCACGGAAGATAAAGTCCGACGGGAGGCGTAGATGAAACTCACGACAGTGGCCTTCAGAAATCTATGGCGGCACAAGACCAGGAGTCTGCTCTCGATACTGACGATAGTCATTGCCTGTATTCTGGGGCTCTTCATGCTCAGTCTGGTCACCGGAATGAAAAGCGACATGAAACGGAACATCCTCTCCTACTACACCGGGTCGATCCGCATTCGCCAGGCGCAGTTCAACCGGTACGACTATCTGAACCCCATCCATCTCTACATCCACGACCTTGCCGAATTGCAGCAGAAGCTGACAGCAATCGATGGAATCACCGGCGCGGTGGGAAGAATACAGGTGGGGGGGAAAATATTCAGCGACACCGACCCAGTCAGCGGTGAAGCAAGCGAGAAGTTCAACGCCATGGCTATGGGTATCGATTTTCCCGGGGAAAAGGATATCCTCAAACCCCGTACCCTGCTAGTCAAAGGACAGCTGCCGAAGATGGGCAGCCGGGAGATACTGATTGGTCACGGATTAGCGGCGAAAATCGGAGTGGACACGGGTGACAAGTTCTCTTTCATGAGTCCCACCGCCGCCCGCGGGGTCAACGCCATGACCTTCGAAGTGGCGGGGATACTGAACTCGCCGATGGCCGAGTTCAACTCCTCCTACTTCCTTCTGCCCCTGGACACCATGCAGGACTTCGTCCGTATGAAAGACGGGGCTCTGGAACTGCTGCTGACCACCCCTGAGCCGGAAGAGGCGGAAATTCAGTTGAGGCGGGTCGAGACCCTACTCGCCGAAGATCCCACTCTCTCCTCTCTGGAGGCGACCCTCTGGAAGGATCAGGGGGACTTCTACGGCATGATGGGCATCAGCGAACTGATCTACAACATCCTGGTGATCTTCTTTCTCCTGCTCGGAGCGACGGTGATCATCAACACCACCATGATGGCTATCTACGAACGGTACCGGGAGATCGGGATCCTCGGTGCCATGGGCATGAAACCGAGCGAACTGGTGCGGCTATTCTTCCTGGAGGCGCTGTTTGCCGGAATCATCAGTGCCATCGTTGGATTGAGCCTCGGCACCGTGCTGGTGCTCTTCCTCGAACAGCAGGGATTGAACTTCGGTCACGCCTTGGATTCGATGAACATCGAGATCTCCAGCATCCTTTACCCCGACCTAAAGCTGTACCATGTGATCCTGATGACCTTCTACACGATCGGGATATCCGCCTTGGTCACCTTGATCCCCTGCAGAAAAGCAGCTCGGATCAAACCGGTCGACGCCATAAACGCAACTTAGCACGGAAGGAGGAAAAGATGAGCAACCACCGAAAAAATAAAGGCTACGCCCTATTTATACTTTTATTAGTGACATTACTGCTGCCGGCTTTAGCCGCCGCCCAGAGTGCCGAGGAGATCGTCCGCCGGGCTGAGCAGGTCCGTGGATACGACTCCGCGTACATTGAAGCACGGATGGTCAACAACGACCGATTCGGCAGCAAGTCCATTAGCTACCGCGCCTGGGCCCGGGGTGACAACTTTCTGATGGAAATGACCAGCGACGCCGAGTACGGACAGAAAATACTGCGAACCGAAGACCGGGTGTATCATTTTTTTCCCGACTCGGAAGCTATTTTCACTAAGAGCAAGGGTGACTCTATCGTAGGATTGATCTCCTACGAAGACGTGACCGACGAGTCGCGGATCCTGGACAACTACACGGTCCGCCTCGATGGCGAGGAGAGCCTCAACGGAATACCGTGCTACAGAGTCGATATGGAGGTGAAAAGGGGGCGACGGGTGGCCTACCCACGGCAGACCGTATGGATCGAAAGGGAGAACTATATCATCCGAAAGGTCCGGATGTTCACCCGCACCGGTACCCCGCTGAAGACGATGGAGGTGCGTCGGGTCGAAGAGATCGACGGCCAGCGCATCGCCACGGATATTCTGATCACCGACAATGTACGGACCGATGTCACTTCGGAGATTTTTATCGACCAAGCGGAATTGAATCTCCCCATCGACGACCGGCGGTTTACCCGCCGGGAACTGAGCCGCTGACAAAAGGAGCCTGAATCATGCTGGCAAAAATGGCCTTACGGAACATCTTTCGCTACAAAAAGCGCAGCTTCATCACCTCCATCGCCATAGCCCTGGGATTGATGTTCTATATTTTGATGAACTCCCTGCTGATGGGCTGGTACGGCAGCACCGAACAGCAGTACATCGACTACGAAGTCGCTTCAGGGAGGATTGTCAAAAAAGCCTGGTGGGCCGACAAGGACAGGATGCCCCTGTCCGAGTCGATCGAGGAGACCGACAGGATCACTAGTCTCTTGGAGGAGCTGGGTATCGCTTACACTCCGCGGTCCGAATTCGCGGCGGACTTGGTTTTTTACAAAAATCCCTACCCGGAGGACGGAGTCTACCACGGCAGAGTTCTGGCGATAGACCCGCAGCGGGACGCTGAGCTTTTCGAGCTGGCCGACTCTATCCACAACGAGCACAGCCGAGGGGAGTTTCTCGGCGAGGGAAACGACGGAATCGTCGTGGGTAACGCCCTAGCCGATAAGCTGAACATGGAGGTAGGCTACCCCATTCGGCTGCAGTTCACCGGCAAACAGGGCTTCGAGGAGGTCCTGGACACCCGGATCATCGGTATCGTGAAAACTGGATCTCACCTTTTCAACCTGAACGGTATTTTTATGTCCCTGGACACGGCGGACTACTATCTGGGTATGGACGGAGCGGTCACCTCTTACTCGATTCAGCTGCCCCCCGGCGGCGGGGGCGAGAAAGCGATGACCCTGCTCGAGGAGCGTCTCCCCGAAGAGTACCGAATCATCGGCTACGAGGAGATCGCCTCCGACTTTATGGCCATGAAACAGATGGAGGACAGCTATGTGAGTTTGATTCTCTTTCTGGTATTCGTCATCGCCGCCGTGGGAGTATCCAACACCATGATGATGGCGATCTTCGAACGCCGGAGGGAGATCGGGATGCTAAGGGCGCAGGGACTGACCGAGGGAAAGATCCAGATACTCTTCTTCCTCGAAGCCGGCGGTATCGGCGCGATCGGTACACTTTTCGGCCTGTCCCTGGGTGCCCTGCTCAACATCCCGCTGGTGAACCGCGGTCTCAACTACGCGGCCATGATGGGCACAAATGAGGAGTTCGTCAACTTCGGCAGCCTGGTCATTGACTCCCATATGAAGGGAATATGGTCGCTCACCCCCTTTCTTGTAGGTGGCGTGATGGCCGTTCTGGTCAGCTCCCTGGCGGCGTATTTCCCCTCACACCGCATGCTGAGGCGGAGTATTCCCGACAATCTGAGAATCGATTGAGATTAGACTGAGGATGTTGATATGAGAAAAGCACGTGTGTATATACTGATCGTCGTTGTCTTCACTTCGAGCATAGCCTTGGGGGCGGAGATCCGTTTGAGCATGGAGGCGGAGTTTTTCAACTTTCTGCAAAGCGGGGCTGACCTGGAAGATTGGAAGTACTTCCAGAGCGGCAGTGCCGGACTCGCCTTCCGCAACATGGGCTCCCGAAATATTCGCGGGGAACTCTCCGTTGACCTGGTGGAGAGTGGAGGTATTGCAGCCCCCACGGGAGAAGCACCAGCGGCGATAGATCTACGGCGGCTCTATATTCGCCCAGCCTTCGGGGATGTGCTTGTATCCTTGGGCAAGACCCGCAGCACTTGGGGAGCGGGCTACCTCTTCAACTCCGGAGACGTGATATTCGGCTCCGAATCCACGGATGTGCTGCTCTACAGCCAAGAGC
>DSBN01000065.1 GCA_011046055.1 Sediminispirochaeta sp.
AGCATGGGGGTCGTAGGCGAATACGTTGTCGTGGTCCGCCTTGTAGCCGGTACCGTAGGCAAAGGTCACCTCGGGAAAAGCCGGGGCGATGTCGTCGAGCAGACTCTGGTACTGGGCTCCGTGGGCGATGACGATGTCATAGCCTTGGGAGGCGTACTGGCGGATAGCCGATCCGGCGTCCACCGCGTTCCACAGACGTTCGCTCACGTCGACCTTCACCACATCCTTGCCCATTCGCTCCTGGACCGCCATGATACCTTTGTACATGGACTGGCTCCAAGCCATATCGTCGATAGTGCTGGGGATAACCAGGGCTATCTCGATGGTCTCATCCGTCTGCGCAGCTTCCTGCTGGCCGCCGGCAAATACCGTCGTACCGACACACAGCATCAAGCTGAGGGCGACAATACCAAAAAACACACGTTTCATTCAAAGCCTCCTTGTATTTGGACAACAAACAGATTAAAATTTGTTGTATTTTGTTGTATTTTCCTAAAATGGTAGTCTCGGATCACCGAACTGTCAACGAAAAAATGCAAAATTGGAGCATTTTATTCGTATTATTTTGTTAACAGGAGAGTCAAGAAAATGAGAAGCAAAGAAGAGTACCTCAGGGAGGCGATTCGCGTATCTCAAGAGTCCCGTGCAGGGGGCAACCACCCCTTCGGTGCCGTGCTGGTCGGCCCTGAGGGAGAGCTGCTCCTCTCGGCCGGCAACACCGTATCTACCGAGCACGACTGTACCGGCCACGCCGAGACCAACCTGGTACGGTTGGCCTCGCGGAAGTACGACCGCGACTTTCTGTCCCGATGCACCCTCTACTCCAGCGCCGAGCCCTGCGCCATGTGCAGCGGAGCAATCTACTGGAGCGGCATCGGAGCGATGACCTACGCCCTCAGCGAGGAGAGTCTGTACCAGCTCACCGGAGACGACCCGGAGAACCCTACCCTCCGGCTGCCCAGCCGGGAGGTCTTCGCCCGGGGTCAGAGAAAGGTCGAGGTCAGCGGTCCGCATATCGAGAATGAGGCTCGGCAGGCCCACAAGGGGTTCTGGCATCCCAACGAAGAGGACTGACGACCCGAGCTAAAAACCGCAAAAACAGTCTATTCGATGCCGCGGACGGCGGACCGCGGCTCTACTATCTCGAAAAAATCACACTTCCTTCATATTTCATTTATTCCTTGCCTTTATACATTTAAATATAGAAATTTGATTAGAGGTAAATAACGATGAGTCTATTAAAAAAAGCTCCGCCCTTCTGGCTTGCACTGTTTGTTTTCGTCAGCGCCGCTTCCTCGTTGAGTCTGGAGGAAGCCCTCGCCCGAATCGAAGAGAATCACCGGCTGCAAAAAGTCTTGATTGAACAGGAGGCGGCGGAGAACCGTCTCTCTTTGGTCTCTTTTCCCGGGGATCCTCGGCTCTCCTTCTCTCCCAACCTGACCTCCAAGAGCCGAGTGGAGGGAGAGTTCTCCGAGCAGACAATCATCGGCGGCTCCTTGAGCCTCGATCTGCCGATCGGACTCAGTGAGGAACAGCAAATTTCCCGATCCAGCGCCGAGGCGACTTTTGAGCGGGCACTGATGAACTCCGAGCAGACCCGTTGGACGACCTATCTCGAGGTCTTCAGTCTCTATCAACAGGCGTGGTTGGCGGAATTGGAGCTGGCGGTACTGCAGCTCGAACTCGACGCGGCGGAGGAAAGACTGCGAATCACCCAGGAGCTCTTCAGCACCGGTGATGCATCGCTGACGCAGATGAACGACGCCGAGGAGGACTTGAGCCTAAGCGAGTCGGCGCTGATCGACGGTAGGCTGAAAAAAAGACTCGCCTGGCTGGAACTGGCCTACAGCATCGGGCTGAGCCCGGTAGAAGAAGAGCCCCTCAGCCCAGTGGATTTGGTGCTCCCCGAAGTTCCCCGCCCACCGGAACTGGTCGATATGGCGCTGCGGAAGTCCCCGGACTTTCGTCTGTTCTTCGACCGGATCGCCGAACTCGAAGCGGAGATCGCCGCGGTCACCGGAGTATTTGCCGCTCCCTCGCTGCGGATCAGCTTTTCCGGCTGGGATCAAAGCGCGACCTTGACCTACAGTTTCGAAAAACCCGGCTTCGGTCTGAGCTACAATTTTCCCATAGTCTCCATGGGTACCGATTTCGCCGAGCTCAACCGAGGCAGCAACAGCATCGACACCTGGGATCTGGGAATCTCAGTGTCTCTGCCCCTGCAGAGCGGCGTATCTGGCCGCCTGGAGAAAGAGATACTAGCCTCCGAGATCGCCATCCTGGAGAAAGAAATGCAGCTCTACATAGACGGACTAAACCTGGAGATTCGCAGCAGGTATCAGCAGTACGCTCTCAGCAGCGAAGCCGTCGAACAGAGCACGCGGTCCATAGAACTGGCTCGAAAGACACTGGACACCGTTCAGCAGCGTCGTGAAGAGCAGCGTGCCACCCGAGCAGACGAAATTGCCGCCCGAGCTCAGTTGGAACGGGCGGTCTTCCGCTACCAGTCGGCCTTGGCGCAGCAGAGAGTTGCCAAGCTGCAAGCAGCCCACAGCGCTTACAGTCTAGATACACTTTTGACCACGAAGTAAGGAATAAAAAATGAAAAAGAAAACATTCGGCCTGGTGGCCGTAGGAGCCATAATTCTACTCAGCCTGGGGGCCTGGGCCTATTCGAGCATCTCCCGCTCCCAGCAGGCGGCGCAGACCGCAAACGGCGACTCGGAGATAGCCGTGGTGGAAGCCAAACCGGGGAATATATCAGTGAAAGTCGAGAGTCCGGCGATGGTCGAGGCGTTTCGACAGCTGGAACTCAGAAGCCGTATCTCCGGCACCGTCGTGGAAACAGCCGAGATCGGCGACCGGAAGAGCGCCGATGAGGTCCTGCTGCGCTTCGACGGCACCGAGCAGCGGCAGCAACTGAAGATCGCGGAGCTGGACCTGCAGCAGGCGGAAGTCGACCTTCGCCAAGCCCAGACATCCCGGAAAAAGACCGCCGAAGAGCTCGCCGAGAAGGAGAGTCTGTTCGCCAGCGGCTCGCTGAGTTTGAGTCAGATAGAAGCGGCCAGAAATGCCCTGGATGAATCCGAACTGGCGGTCGACGCGGCTCGTATTAAGCTCGAACGCAGCAGGCTCAACCTCGAAATGGCCCAAGAGAACTTGGAGAATACGGTACTGCGAGCCCCCTTCGACGGGGTGGTGCTCCGGACCAACGTCTCGACGGGCGATTTGGTCGGTACCGGGACCGTTCTCATGAGTTTCGCCGACCTGTCCAAGCTGCGGCTGTCGGCGGAGGTCGACGAATACGACATCGGGAAGCTGCAACTCGGGCTCCCAGTGCTGATCACCGCCGACGCATTGGGTGAAGAGTCGCTGCGGACGAGGCTCGAGAGAATCAGTCCCGCCGCGGAGGTTATCAATAACATCTCTATCTTCAGCGTCTCGGCGGTAATCCCCTCCGGCGACGGAGCGCTGCGGCCCGGGATGAGTGCCGATATGTCGATCATCGTCAGTGATGACTCCGGTCTGTTGGTCCCCAGTCGAGCCGTCTCCTCGGTACGGGGACGGTTCTACCTGGATGTCTACGAGAACGAAGAGATCGTCACTAAAAGAGTGACCGTCGGCGCCGATGACGGCAACAACCTGGTGGTCACCGAGGGCCTCAACGAAGGCGAGCTGGTAGTGGTGCCCCAGATCGAAGGCTTCAGCCTGAGCGGAACCGCGGCGGCAGCCGGCGGCACCTCGATTCTGCCGATCAACTTCCCCGGCAGCGGGGGGAGCAGGTAACATGGACCAGATTATCCAGATCGAGAACCTGAGCCGGCACTTTCAGATGGGACCGAGCACGGTGAAGGCCATCGACGAGTTGAGCCTGAATATCGAAGAGGGGGAGTTCGTTTCTATCATTGGGCCCAGCGGTTCGGGCAAGTCCACCCTGATGAATATCATCGGCTGCCTCGACCTTCCGACCATGGGAACTTACCATTTGGCGGGCTCAGACGTCTCCAAAATGAAAAAAGCCGAGCTGGCCGGAGTACGAAACAGGTATATCGGTTTTGTATTCCAGACTTTCAACCTCCTGGGCCGGGAAACCGCCCTGGAAAACGTAGAGCTGCCCTTGATCTACGCCGGTCTCCGTCCCCGAGAACGACGGCAGAGGGCGGCTGAGATGCTGCGGCGAGTGGGCCTGAGCGACCGCGCCGACCACGTCCCGAACC
>DSBN01000145.1 GCA_011046055.1 Sediminispirochaeta sp.
AATCCAAGCGGAACAATAGGGGGATCACCCCATCTTTTTTGTCGATGGCCGGTATCTCGGTTGGTGTCATGGCTTTGGTCTCCGTCCTCAGCGTGATGAACGGACTACAGCTGGGATTTATCGAAGACATTCTGGAGATCAATTCGTACCATCTTCGCCTGAGTTTTACCGAAGAGGTTGAACGGAACTCCGAACTGAAAGAGGCGGTGGAGAGTCTGAAGGAGGTGGAGGCGCTGGTTCCCTTCAAGGACACGCAGACTCTGATCCAGGGAGAGTATTCCGACTACCATTCGGTACTGGTGCGAGGATTGGAGCCGAGCTCCGCCGGTCGCGACCGGGATTTCATTGATCATCTCAATCTCGTCGAGGGTGGTTTCAGCTTTGATGTAGACGGAGAGCCGGGGATAGTGATGGGGAGAGCGTTGGCCAGGAGATTGGGGCTGTCCGTTGGAGACAGGCTGGATATAGTCACCATGCGGGGGAGTGATTTTAGCAGTCTGCGCCCTCAGCATGCGAGTTTCGTGCTCAGCGGTCTGTTCCACTCCGGCTACTATCAGTACGATTCGTCGTACTGCTTCGTCGACCTCCAGAACTACCGGCTGCTGGATAGTTCGACACAAAAGCTGGTCTACGGCATCAAACTCCACCAGGCGGAACAGGACCGCCGCGCCGTAGAGAGTATTCAACGCCTTTTGCGGGATAGATTAAGAAGCGAAGAAGACTATGAGCTGGTTTCTTGGCGCCGGTATAACCGATCCTTTTTTAGCGCGCTTAGGGTGGAGAAGTTGACCATGATGATCCTCCTGGGGCTCATTTTCGCGGTGGTAGCCCTCAACATCAGGGGCGCTTTAGAACGGACGGTGATGGAAAAACGGGAGGAGATAGGCATACTAAGGGCTTTGGGAGCCTCTTCCCTGGCGGTACGACAGATCTTTTTGATCGAGGGTTTACTCATTGGCATCGGTGGAAGCGTGATTGGGCTGCTGCTTGGATTGGTTTTGAGCCTGAATATAAACACCATTTTTGAATTTATGGAAGAGCTCTCCCTCCGACTATCCGTGATAGGGGCCGGTTCGGCCAATCAGCTTTACTCTTCGACAAAATTTTACCTGGATGAACTGCCGGTGCGGGTGCTTTTCTCAGATGTCTACCTCATTGTTCTGTTTGCAGTGGGGGCCAGTCTTCTGGCCGCCCTGGCTGCTTCGAAGAGAATCAGCGAGTATAATCCGACGGAGATATTGCGATATGAGAACGAATAACGACAATCTTGTGGAGATAGTCAATCTGGGAAAGATCTACAAAAACGGCTCTGAAGAGCTACATATCTTGAGAGGGGTAGATCTAAAGATAGCCCGGGGAAGCAGTATCTTGATCAGCGGGGAGAGCGGTTCGGGTAAAAGCACCCTGTTGAACCTGATAGGAGGACTGGACAGACCGAGTTACGGCTCGGTGAAGGTCGGCGATTTTATGGTCGACCACGGGAGCGAAGAGGAGATGACCGCTTACCGGAACCAACAGGTAGGATTTATCTTCCAGTTTCATTATCTAATGAAAGATTTTAGCGCTCTGGAGAATACCATGCTGCCCGCCTTCATGGGAGGGGAAGCGAAAGAGAAGGCGCTGAAGCGCGCGGCGGAGCTCTTGGAACGGGTCGAGCTGGGGGATAGAGAGGATTTCTATCCGTCACAACTATCCGGCGGAGAGAGACAGCGGGTTGCGGTGGCTCGAGCCTTGATCAACGAGCCCGATATCGTTCTGGCCGACGAACCGACGGGAAACTTGGATGAGAAGCACTCGGAAATAGTGGCGGAGCTCTTGTTCGATCTGAGCAAGTTTTTTGAAACTACCCTTGTCGTGGTGAGTCATGATCTCTCATTGGCCAAGAGAGCCGACCGCCATTTGCGGTTGAATGAAGGAGTCTTGAAAGGGTGAACTATTTGTCCAGAGCCAATTTCCTCGGATTTCGCTTGCTCTTCCATTCACGAGCCTCAAAAAAGACCCGCTCCCACATCATTGGTGCGATCCTGGGAATAGGCGCCTCACTCATCCCCCTGATCGTGGTGATCCAGGTGTCCGGTGGAATGATCGAGGGTATAAGTCGTCGATTCTTAGAGATCGGTTCCTACCACGTTCAGCTACGTTCGTTTACCGAGCTTGAAGAAGAAGAGTTGAACTATGCCGCTGAGACTCTGAAGAATCATCCTCGGGTAAAGCATGTGTTTCCGGTGATTTTCGGAGAAGGATTGCTGTACTCCGAGGCGGGAAAAACCGGGGTGAGTATCCGTTCCCTGCCGGCGGATATCTACGAAGAGGATGAAGGCCTGCGTCGCTACCTCGATATCGAAGAAGGGGCATTTCGGCTGGATGAGGCGAATCAGGCCATGTTGAGCCGCGAACTGGCGGATCGGCTCGGCGTCTCGATCGGCGATCGGGTGCGACTGCTCACCGCCAGACCGGTACCGGGAAGAGCACCCATACTGCGTCCCTCTATTTTCAACGTCCAGGGTATATTTTCCACCGGTTACTACGAGCTTGACTCCCTGAGTATGTACATCCCGGTGGATACGGGGCGAGTTCTTTTTCACGAGTCCGGCGGTGTGGTTCTGGGGGTGAAGGTAGAGCGGCCCTTTGAAAACATCGAGACCTTGGCGGCGGAATTACGTGACTCCTTGCCTCCGTTTTGGCAGATCTACTCGTGGTTCAACCTCGAACGCCCGATGCTCGAGAGTTTCTACACTACCCGAAACCTGTTGGTTTTCGTTATGTTTCTCATCGTAGCGGTCGCAGCGGTCAATATTTCATCCTCTATGATCATGCTGGTGATTGAAAAGGAGCCGGAGATAGCAATGCTCAAGAGCATGGGGACCTCACCCCGTTTGATAGTTCTCTCGTTCCTACACACAGGACTTTTCATCGGTTTGGCCGCCACTATCATGGGTTTGGCTTTGGGGCTGCTCGCGGCGGTCAACATAAACGAACTCATAGGCGCCTTGGAGACGGCAATAAACATGGTCTACGCTCTGGTGTCGAGAATAATAGCTCCCACGGCGGGGGGGGCGGAGGAACTTAGTATTTTTGACCAGTCATACTACTTGGAGGAAATCCCAATTAGGATTAGGTTTGTGGAAATCTTTTACACCGCCCTCTCCTCTCTCTCGCTATCCGCTTTGGCCGCCTATATCCCAGCTCGGAAGGCCGGCCGGATAAGGCCATATGAGATACTCCGGAAGCATTGAATCGAAATAACGGTTCACAATGCGCAGCGAAAGTAGTATATTCGGAGAGAGAAAAGGCTCGAGCATTCCTTGGATGTGACAAAGTGATTCAAATAGTTTACAATGGAGGAGAAAACGGAGGATTTGATGATATGTGATATTTGTGGCGAAAACGAAGCCATTGTTCATGTCCAACAGATAATGGGTGGTGAGATATTCGAAGTACACATGTGCGCCGAGTGTGCCAAGGAGAAGGGCGTATCTTTGGACAAAGACGGTGAGGGCGAGTTCTCTCTGTCACAGCTGCTCAGTGGCCTGGTAGAATCTTTCGACAGCGGCAAAGAATCCAAGGTATCCTCCGAATGCCACCGATGCGGGAGCACTATTCAGGAAATTCAGGACAATGAGAAGCTGGGCTGTCCCGATTGCTACAATGTGTTTAGAAATCTAGTCGACGACGTCTTGAAGGAGCACGGCGATAGTATCAGCCACCGTGGAAAGTATCCGGAAAAGCTCAAGGCCTACAAGGCGATTTTGATAGACAAGGAAGTGCTCAAACGGAAGCTCAAAGAGGCCGTCCTCAGAGAGGAGTATGAAAACGCCGCCAAGATCAGAGACAAAATAAAAGAACTGGAACACTACAGTCAGTTGCGCAAGGATAGCGAACAGTGACGGAGTTTGAAAATATACTGAAAGAACCGACTTGGTTCGCCGAAGGAGGACCCGAGTCGGATGTGGTCTGTTCGAGTAGAGCCCGTTTATCGAGAAATCTCTCATCCTTTCTTTTCCCCAACAAACTGAGTGATAAAGAGTCCGCCGAGGTCCAGCAGAGTATCCAGCAGGCCTTCCAGAGGTCTAAATATAAAGAGAATCTGCGGATCGGCCTGCTCGAGGATCTACCGGTCCTGGAGAGAAGGAAGATGATCGAGAGGCATTTTCTCTCGCAAAACTATTCACTCCAGAAG
>DSBN01000220.1 GCA_011046055.1 Sediminispirochaeta sp.
CTCCGCTGGTAGACCCGCCGCGACCAGGAAAAACGGGGATAACAGCCAGCTCCAACGTCGTAGCGGAGAACGAAGACTCTCTATCACCGGTTCGCTTCAACCTTGAATCGTTTGATCTTCTTGGTGGTGGTCATTTCCATTGGTTCTTCCAGCACTTCGATCCGGGCTATCCTTTTGTAGGGCAAGAGCTGGGCGTTGACCTGTTTGACGATCTCATCCATCCGCTTCTCTATCTCCCGCGTAGATTGGCTTCGCCCGTCGTCTCCGGTAAACGCATCCATATTGGGGTAGATCAGCGCTTCGATCCCTTCGGTTTTCATCTTTTCGTCCAGCAGATACCCCCGGACCAGGATCTGTTCGATCTCATCGTAGAGCTGAAAGTAGTCTTCGATCTCTTCGGGAAAGACGTTTTTGCCCCCCTCGGTGACGATGAGCGATTTCTTCCGCCCCGTGAGGTAGAGGTAGTTTTCGCTGTCCAAATAACCCACGTCACCGGTTCGCAGCCAGTTGTCTTCGGTGAGGACTTCGGCGGTGGCTTCGGGGTTCTTGTAGTAGCCCTGCATAACCATAGGCCCCTTGACGATTAGCTCCCCGTGTCCCTCCTCATCCGGGTCGATGACTCGCATCTCCGCGCCGGGAATGACCTTGCCCACGGAGGTCTCCTTGTAATGGTCCACCGGGTTGAGGGTCAAAATCGGCGAGGTCTCGGTCAATCCGTATCCCTGGACGAAATCGATACCCAGCTGGTTGAACATGCTGAAGGTCGACGAGGGGAGCGGTCCGCCGCCGCAGATACAGATCCGGTTGGTATCTAGGGAGACCTTTTTGAGTATACCGCGGAACATCTTTTTTCCCGGATTTACGCCGAGGGTCTTTTTTATGAAACCGCTCACATACATCATACCGCGAATAAGCGCGTAGACCAGAATTCCCTTTTCCCGAATGCCCCGCATGAGTCCCTTGAGAATCTTGTTGAACAGCATCGGTATCCCCAGGAACATGGTCACCTGTCCCTGGTGCAGGTCTTTGAGTATCTGTTTGACCACCAGCTTTTTGGCAAAGACTATCTCCGCCCCTACGGAGATCGCTTCGATAAAAACCGCCAGCATGGTGTAGGAGTGGTGCAGCGGAAGCAGGGCGTAGAAGACGTCGGTGTGAAAAATATTCATGTTCGCCTGGGCGAGAAAACAGTCGCTGACGAAGTTCTTGTGGCTGAGCATCACACCTTTCTGGTGCCCCGTAGTCCCGGAGGTGTAGAGGATGGCCGCCAGGTCTTCCTCCCGGGGCATCTCCGTTTCCATATCTTCATCTACCCCTACATCCAGGAGATAATTGTCCTTCTTCGGGGAGAGGGAGATGCGCTCCTTGAGCTTGAACGACGAGCCTCGAGCCAAGCTGTCGTAGCGCTCCTCATCGACGAAGAGAAAGCGGGCGTCGGAGTACTCGATCAAGCCCTCGATCTCTTCGTCCTTCAGCTGGTAGTCGATGGGAACGACCACCGCTCCGGCAAAAAGGGCTGCTAAATAGGAGATAGTCCACTCGGGAGAGTTCTTCCCGGTCAAAGCTACCCGATCTCCCTTGCGAATACCTTTCTGCAGCAGGTAATTTGTCGTCCGCTTCACCGCGGTATAGGCTTCGGCGTAGGTAAAAAAGAGATTATCCGGTTCGTAAATACTGAAGCATCGCCGGTCGGGATGGCGTTCGGCGCTAATTCGGAAGAGTTCCGGCAGAGTGGGCCATTGACCTTGAAAATGGGATGGTTTGTACTGCTCCAAAAACTTCCACGGAGTACTGTCGTTTTTCATACTACCTCCATAGTCGGACCGTACCAGATGACCCGACGGTGATTCTCCTAACAATATAGCCGATCGATGATCGGAACACAAGTTTATTGTGCCGCCCTAACGTCCCTCCGTGGGCGATAGGAGTTGGGTAAAAGGCCGGAAGCCACGTTCGAGTATCCGCGGATTCAGCAATTCCCCCGTCGCGTTGTAGAGCCGACGCCAATCTCCCTCCCGCAGCAGCGCTTCATTGGGTCGAAAGCGGACCTTGTACTCCATATGCGAGTTCCCGGGAACGTAGAAGCCCAGGTAAAGGTGTCGAATCCCCAGGCTCCGGGCGTATTCGATCTCCTTCAAAATCGACAGGCTACCCAAGCTCAAGTCCGCCTCCCCGGGGTCCCAATAACAGTAGACCGCCGAAAGCGAATTGCTGCTCACATCCAGATGACTCACCGCTACCAGCCGAGAGTCCCGTGTAATCAGCAGCTCTCGACTGAAGGGGGAAGGGGAAAAAAAGGAGTCCACGAAGGATTCGTAGCTTCCGCTCTGCTCCTCTTCGAAGCGCTCCGAATGGCGGAGGTAGAGTCGGTACTTCTCACGGCTGGGAACGGGTTTTTTGATCCGCACATCTAGATCGGCGGCTTTGCGCCCCACCCTCCGCAGCCCTCGGGAGGCTGCAAAATCAGCCACGGGGATCCGCAGGGGAATACACTGGTGACAATCCTCGCAGACGGGCCGAAAATAGAGCTCTCCGAAGTGACGGTAGCCCAAGGCCAACAGATAGTCCAGGGCTGCTTCGTCGATCTCTTTGATCAGCACGTTTTCCGAGCGGAACTTTCTGCCCACCAAGTAGGGACAGTCGATCTCTACGGTTCCAATGGGAGCTCCCAATATATGCATACTCAGATTTTCGGGGATAATCGCCTCTTTGACAAGCGGTGGTCCCGGTGCAGTGCTCAAAAGGGCTCTGATTGACTCGATCTCACGGTCCGTATTAGAGTAAGTTTGAACGGGGGCCGTGTTTTCTTCAATCCCGACGGTACTTTCGGCAAGAGATAAAAGCTAACGAGGAAACAGGATGAGAGTGAGGATCAAAGCGTGGAAGGACTACTCCGAGGAGGACAAGCTTAACCTCTTTCGCAGGTCAGAAAGTGACATTTCGGAGGTTGAGGAGGGGGTACGGGGTATTATCTCCGAGGTCAAACGTCAAGGCGACCGAGCCCTGCGCGAATTCAGCCAACAATTCGACCATGTCGACCTCTCCGACCGAAGGATCGCTGTTCAAAGCGCCGAATTCGACGAGGCGGAGCGGAAGCTGGACAAAAAGACGAAGGAGTCTCTGGACTACGCGATCGACAAAATCTACTGCTTTCATCTGACTCAAAAACCCCAAGGAATACACTTCACCCCCTTGGGACACGGCCTGATGGCCGGTGAGAAGGCGAGCCCCATCGATTCGGTAGGCCTCTACGTGCCCCGAGGTCGGGGCAGCTTCCCCTCGATGCTCTACATGCTCGCCGTCCCCGCCCGCGTCGCCGAGGTCCCCCTGATCCAGGTGGTGACGCCGCCCAATCCCGACGGAAGCGTCGATCCGGCCTGTCTCTACTGCGCCCGCCGTTTGGGGGTCGATTCGGTCTACCGGGTAGGGGGCGCCCAAGCCATAGCGGCGCTGGCCTACGGAACCGAAAGCATCCGGAGGGCCGTCAAAGTGGTCGGTCCCGGCAGCCGGTACGTCGCCGCGGCCAAGCGGCTGCTCTCATCGGTGATCGACACCGGGCTGCCCGCGGGTCCATCCGAATCGATGATAGTGGCCGACGATACAGCCGAGCCCTGGGATCTGGCGCTGGATTTGATGGTCGAGGCCGAACACGGCAGCGACTCCTGCGCGGTACTGCTTACTGACTCGCGGCACCTGGCCCAAGAGGTGGCCGAGGCGGTGGAAGAGCTGCTTCGTGAGGTACCCGAACCGAGATTGAGCTTCCTGCACGACGTGCTGCAGCGTTACGGGGGTATAATCTTCACCGAGGATATCCAGGAAGCCGTCCAAATCGTCAACCAGTTCGGTCCTGAACACCTGCAGCTGCGGACATCGGAGCCATTTTCCTTGATGGAGGAGATTCACAACGCCGGAGAGATTCTTTTGGGACCCCACCTCCCCTTCTCGGCGGCCAACTACCTCACCGGGGTCAACGCCGTTCTTCCCACCGGCGGATGGGCCAAGACCTATTCCCCGGTCTCGGTCCGCGATTTTATCAAGTACTCTTCGGTGGTATACGCCGAACGGCAGGCTTACGATGACTTCGCCGAACACACGCGGCGAATCGCCGAATACGAGGGCTTTCACACCCACGCCGCCGCCATACGGAGGCGGGGAGAGAGGAGCAGATGATCCAGACC
>DSBN01000280.1 GCA_011046055.1 Sediminispirochaeta sp.
CGTAAAAAATATCCTCCGTAATTGGAATAAAACCGTTCACACTAACCTCCCTTTACATGAGCTCTACTCTATACACTATAGCCATTTTTTCAGTTTAAAGAAAATCAACATCACCAAGGCGATGGCTCCCATCACCGCAAGCACCGCCGGGTAGGCCCAAGCCTTGTCCAGTTCGGGCATATACCGAAAGTTCATCCCGTAAACACCGGCGATGAAGGTCAGGGGGATAAAGATCGTCGCGATGAAGGTCAGCACCTTCATGACGCTGTTCATGTCGTTGCTGATTGAGGTTTGATAGGATTCCATGAGGGTATTGCCGGTATCCTTCATCATCTCCAGGGTGTCGATAATCCGCAGAATATGATCATGGAGATCTCGAAAATAGACTTGGGTTGTCTCGCCGATACGGGGAAAATCCGCCTTCTGCAGCTGCGCTATCATGTCCCGCAGAGGCCACACGGACCTCCGGACCGTAATAATGATCTTTCGGATCTGCTGCATATCCTGAATGACCCTCTCCCGATGTCCCGACAAAATCATCTCCTCCACGTCCTCCATCTCGTCCTCCAGACGTTCGAGGATCAAGAAGTAGGTGTCCACTACCATATCCAGCAGCGCGTAGGCCAGGTAGTCGGTGCCGGCCTCTCGAATACGTCCCTTTTTCCTCCGCAGCCGATCTCGAATACTGTCGAACACGTCCCCGGGACGTTCCTGAAAGGAAATAACGAAACTGGGCCCCATCAATATGCTCAGCTGTTCGCTGTTGAGCTCGCTTTCCCCATCGTCCCACTGCAGCATACGCAGGGCGAAAAAGAGGAGGTTGCCGTAGTCTTCGAACTTCGGTCGCTGTACCGTGTTTTGGATATCCTCCAGGACTACCGGGTGAACATCAAACTCCTGGCCCAGTTTCTTCAAGAGTCCACTGTGTTCCACGCCGACAATATTGAGCCAGGTGTTGTTTTCCTCGCTCAGGAAGTTGGTGAAGTCGGGAATCCCTTCCCCTTGCTCTTCCCGGTATTCCCCTTGCGAGTAGTAGAAAACCTCGTAGTGCACCGGCTGCTCCCTATCGGTTTCTTCGGGAAAAAGGTAGCCTGGGGGCTTGCCGATTTTCTCGCTCCATCGATCTTCGCTATTGAGTATCCCCCGGTTTTTTTTTATCGGGTTCTTTCGGTAATCGGACATAGAAGTATGTTCCCTCCTCATTATTGCTGCTGAACCAGGTTCGTCCGCGCAAATATTTTTCCACCATCAACTTCAGACTGTAGGTACCTATCCCGCGAGTCCCCTCTTTGGTCGAAAAGGATCGCTGGAAGATCTGCAGCCGTACCTCGGGGCTGATTGTCCCGGGGTTGTGAACCCAGATTTTTATAGTCCCGCTCTCATCTTCCCAGCCCAGGGTCACCTCACCTCCCGAAGCTGTTGCTTCCACGGCGTTTTTTATCATCACCCCCACACAGCGCTTCAACAACCTGGGGTCCGTCACTATTCGCCCCTCCTTCCCGCTGCCGCGGTAGGAGATTCGACGCTTTTCGTGCAAAGAGCTCGAGCGGAAACCGTCCACCACCTCCCGCATAGTATTGTTCAAATTGCTCGGCCTCATGTGAACCACCAGCTCACCGGTCTCGGCGGCTTTGATATCCCTCTGAGTCTGGATGGTCTCTATCATCGATTGGGACAGTCCGTGTAAAAGCTTCTGGGTCTCCACCGCCTCTTGAGGCTCCAACTGCGGCAGAACCTGGAGCAGATTGCGAATGCCGCCGGCGGCGTTCAGCAGATCGTGGAAAAACAGCCGTTCCATGCCGTGCAGACGCTTCTGATCGGCGATATCCTGAAGGGTGAACACCAGAAAATCATAATCTCTGTAACGGATTAATTTGGCGTGTACCAAGAGGTCCAGGGCGGTCCCGTCGTTTTTTAGTATTCGGCACTCCTGCAGGTTCTCCCGCCCCACAAAGGCCGATACTATGGCCTTGGCCGCTCCGCAGACTCGACAGAACTTGGTGGTCCCGCAGCCTCCGGTGTCGTTGTCGGCGTGGACGCAGCCGAGGAGCTCCCCTGGACGGAGACCGAGGCTCTCCTCCCGGCGGCTCACAATCGACTCCACCGCCCGGCCGGCAAAAACGATCTGTCGGTGCACGTTCAACAGCAGTACTATATCCGGTACCGCGTCAACAATATCTACCGGGACCTCTGGACCGCGAAACAACGAGACCTGATAGCTCAGCTCATCCGCGGTGGCTCTTTCGGCGGTATAGCCTCCCTTGTAGCTCCCGGTATCCATGCGAGCCTCCCCTTTTTTCCTTCTCGAGTTTCGGTTATCGGCGGTCTGGAAACTCAGGTTATTAGCCTACACCCAAACTCGAATATCGTCAAACGGAGCTTGCCGCTCCCAGTCGTGATAGACTCCATCGGGCCTGTTCGGCAACCACCGGATCATCGCTCTCCCGGTATGCCTCTATTAGTTTGATCAACTCCCGCGCCCCCGCGTTGGCGGCGACCAGCATCGCGTTGCGGCGCATCTGGGACAGGGAGAGTCGCAGCACCGGAGAGCCGGCAAAGCGCTTGACCATGGATTCACGATTCTCGATAGACAGGACCTCCTCCAGATCTACACGCTCCCCCGCCCTCGGAGTCAAGAAGTCATCCACTTGAGTCTCCCCGATTCGTCTATTTAGAGGACAAGAGCTCTGGCACAGATCACAACCGAAGAAGTGCTCCCCCACCAGGGGGCGAAGATCGAGGGGAATAGCCCCGGAATACTCGATGGTCAGATAGGAGATACAGCGCCGCGCCTCCAAAGCCCCTCCCTCGTTCAAAGCCCCGGTGGGGCAGGATTTGACGCAGGCCCGGCAGCCCTTCGGGCAGGCGGCTCCCGGCTCCGCGGCGGACGGATCGACTCCAGCCCCCTCTTCATCAAGCCGTAGTTCCGTGAGAATTTCACCGACGAAATGGTAGCTGCCAAATCGTGGGTGTATTAGCAGACCGTTACGGCCGACTCGGCCCAAACCCGCGGCGGCGGCGAAGAATCGCTCGTCCAGAGGGCTGGAGTCGACAAAGACCCGCCAGTCCGTCTCCCCCTTTCCGGCATGCAGCTGCCGGGCCGCGTTGACTAGTCTCTTTTTCAAGACCTTGTGGTAGTCCCGTCCAAAGGCGTACATTGCCACCCGGCCGAAGCTGCCGCCCGTACCTTCTTGAGATGCATGGCGTCCAGCGGCAGCCCCAGCGGAGGGAAGGCCATAGGGCAACATCACAAGAATGAGCGTCTTCACCGGCGACAGTAGTCTCTCGGGACGGTACTTCATCTCGGCGTGGGAGGCCAGGTACTTCATCTCGCCTTGATTTCCCCGGTCGATCCAACGGGCGTAACGCCTCTCGAGACTCCGGATGTCCGTCTCGCCGAGCCCGGCGGTATCAACGAACCCGAAATGCTCCAGACCCTGGGCCGCCAGAACTCCGGCAATCTCGGATCTGGAAAAAAAAGGAGCCATTAGCGTTCGAGTTCCTCGGCGATGGCCCGGTCGTAGTCCGAGCTGCGGCGAAACACCTTGGCCGCCAGGTACCGGCGGCTGTGAATCGACAGAGCACCGGTGCTCTCGACCTCGGCGATGATCCAAGGGTAGTCTTCGGGGTCGCAGACCACCGCTACATGGTGATAGTTCTTGGCCGCTGCCCTGAGCATACTAGGACCGCCGATATCGATGAACTCGAGCAGCTCCTTTTCTGGCAGCCCCCGGCCGCGCATCTCCTCGAAGGGATAGAGGTTTACCACCACCCAATCCACCGTATCTATTGAGTGGCGACTCAAAGTTTCCATATCGTCGGGTCGATCCCGTCGAGCCAAAATACCCCCATGGATCTTGGGATGCAGGGTTTTGACCCGACCCTCCATGATTTCGGGAAATCCGGTGAGCTCGTCGACGCTGCTCACACTGATGTTGTGTTCCCGGAGCTCCCTTGCCGTCCCCCCGGAGGAGACGATCTCCATTCCGATGCTCCGTAAAAACAGAGCGAACTCGGCGATATTCTTCTTGTCATACACACTCAACAAGGCTCGGCTCATGATAGTCTCCTATAGCTGTCGAAGCGCCGCACTTCACGGCGTTTTTTGTACCAAAAGGGTACGTCGAATCACTGAATACCGTCAAGCGGACGTTAAACTACTCAGATTTCACC
>DSBN01000290.1 GCA_011046055.1 Sediminispirochaeta sp.
CCATTTTAGTAGCTCTTTTTTATCTCTTCTAGGGTAATAGCAAAAGTGTTGAGCAGCTCTTCGTCGGCCTCTATTTTGAGTATGGGCGTGAGATTCCGGAATACCATCCTCACCTGCAGCCCCTTGATTGTGGTCTCCTTGCCGGGGGCGATGAAAATTTTTGACAGATCCGAATACTCCTGCCTGATTTTCTCTATCTCTTCACGAATCGAGAATTTATTCAACAGTTCCACGTAACGCATAGGCATCCTTCTGCTTCTTTAAGTAAAAAAAAGGGAGGGGCTTTCCCCCCCCAGTGGTAAATTCTTCGTGCTTATTGACCCGGGGTTGACGGTGTATCGGCTCGCCTGGCGGAACTTCCGCTGGAGCTGCCCTTGTCGGCCTCTGGAGCTGATTCTCGGGCTGTTTCTCCCTTTTTCTGCTCCTGGCTCTGAGCGGCTTTTCGAGCCTCGGTCCTGACGGTGTTGCGGATCATCCGTCCCAGGTTCTCCTCGCCTTCGCCGCTTTTCCATTCGTTGATCTGTCTGATCATGTTGCGTACGGTATTCATGATGGTTTGGGCGACGACACTCTGATCGTAGTTTTCCTTTCTCAATTCGGTTGCGTTGAGAGCCAGTTCGAGGGCTAGTTCGGCGTTCTGCTCGGCGTTGAGTTCGGTCCTTTCTGCTTTCGCCAGCTGCAGCGCCTCGGCGACGAGTTCGGCGTCGGCCTCCTCCGCCCCTTCCCAGTCTCTGGTGCCCGCGGCGTCGATGATCTGTTGGACCTCCTTTTCGCTGAAGCCCGAGTTCTCCAGCGCGGTATCGAGACGGCTGAGAAAATCTCCCTGGGCTTCTTGGGCGCCGCCGGCGAATCCCGAAGCGAGCCCCAACGATACGAATAGCACGATACTGATAAATGTTAGTTTATTCTTCATTTTTTCCTCCTACCTGGATATACGCATACCGGTGCGGCGGGTTTCAAAAAATGGATGGATTTTTTATGTCGATATTTTGAGAATGAGCTTTTTCAGCAGCTCCGCCGCTAGATGTGTGTCGTAGGTGCTGCCGTGGAGCCTTGAAGAATCTACGGGGATACCCTGCATACGGGCGGCCTGGTGAAGCTTGACGAAGCGTCCCTGACTCTTCATGGTGCAGAAGTAGGGCAGGTTCCGCAGCTCCGGAAAGACCCCAAGAAAGGCACGGTCGAAATCCACGTTGTGCGCCGCCGCCAGCCCGGCATCATGAAAGAAGTCCGGTATCTCTCGATCTTGGTCGAAGTGGAGGGGGTAGACGGCTCCGTCCCGTTTGATATCGATGACTCGGCGATGGAGCCCGTTCACGGCGATAGCTTTGGGATTCTCCGGCTCACGGCAGTGGTAGAATCTCTCCATCTCGTCTACCCGGTGGAACTTCCGTCTGTCCGTATCCAGCCGGAGTTTGAGGGCAGAGAAGGAGAGTACGCTGGAACGGCGGTGCAGGCCGTTGGTCTCCACATCGAAGACCACTATACTCCGGTCGCCCAATAGTTCTAAGTAGTGCCGCAATCTCTCAATGGTGTAGGGGGGGATCCCTTGGGAACGATGGGGGTGATCTTGGTGGTACATAATTAAATCAACCTATTGGAGGATATGGGATTCGAACCCACGACCTGTTGATTGCGAACCAACCGCTCTAGCCAACTGAGCTAATCCCCCAGGACAATCCCATTATATCTAAGGCTTAAAAATTTGCAAGAGGGTCCGTTGAGGATGCCCGCCGGTTCGCGGCGAAGACAACGGAGAAACTATAGCCTCCGCATGACACCTCCGGACCTCGGAATAGCGCTATTCCAATTAAATCTCCCTGGATCTTGATTTTCCGTTTTGAGACTACTACTATTCTACTAATAAATGAAGAGTACCGCTTCCAAACAGATCGAAGCCTTAAAGAAGGGCGACCACCTCTGCTGCATATACCAGTCGGAGGAGGAACACGAGGCTGTCATCCGCCCCTTCGTCCTGGAGGGGCTGACGAATAAGCACAAAATCATCTATATCGTAGACGCTCGAACCGCCGAAACGGTGGTGAGCAAACTGTCAAAAAACGGCGAAGATATTCGGGGGCCCTTGAGCCGGGGACAGCTGGTCATCCTCGACCGAAGCGACACCTATACCAAAAATAAGATCTTCGACCCCGACGCGATGATCGAATTGCTGGAGAAGGAGACTAAGAAGGCTCTGGAAGAGGGTTACCGAGCCCTGCGGGTCACCGGCGAGATGAGCTGGGCGCTGAGAAACCTTCCGGGTACCGAACGGCTGATCGAATACGAAAACAAGCTCAACGAATTCATGCCCCGGCACTCCTGTATGGCTATATGTCAGTACGACCGCCGCGTATTCGATCCGGCGATACTCCTGGATGTGCTGCGCACGCACCCCATCGCTATTGTGGGTACCAAGCTCTACGAGAATTTCTACTATCTCCCGCCGGAGAAGCTGCTCGGGGAGGACCCGCAGACCGCCGAGCTCGACCAGTGGATTCTGAACCTCCAGCATCGGGCCGAGTTCGAACGGGAGCTGCAGCACGAACGACGTTTCGTCGAGGCCATGCTGGAGAGCTCCGAGGCCTTGATCGTCATTCTGGATACCGAAGGCAATGTACGGCGGGTGAATCCAGCCTGTGAACAGATCACCGGCTACGACGAAGAGGAGCTGCGGGACCTGTCGGTGTGGAGATTGGTGCCGGAGGCGGAGAGAGAAGAGACTCGGGAAGTATTCGGTGAGCTGCTGAACGGCGTATATTCAAATTCCCACGAGAACAATCTGATCAGCAGGAGCGGGGAACCGCGTTTCATCGCCTGGTCCAACACCGTCGTCAAAGACGCGGAGGGCCGGATGGAGAGCATCATCTCCACGGGATTGGACATCACCGAACGAAAGAGAGAAGATGAAGAGAAGATACGGCAGCTGGAGGGGGAGATCAAACGTCTGGAGACTTACGCCGCGGGCAACTCCACGGCTGCTACCGGTCGTCTCTACTCGCAGAAGCCGTTGCGGGAGGCCGAGCCGGCGGACTTTGAACGAATCATGGACGATTTTGGCACCATTATGGAGGATCGATTGGAAGAGAAGGTTTTCAAGGTAAAAAAAGACACCTCGTCTCGCCTACAATCTCTGTCCCTCTCTCTTGGACGAGCCATGGCCGGACCTCGGGACGTGGTGGAACTGTACGTGAAGGCTTTGAGGGAGAAGAGCAAGGATATCCCCTACAAGAGGCCCAAGCACTGAACGAAGAGGGGAGAATCTCCGCTCTGGAGCTGATGGGCTACCTGGTCTCGTTTTATCGTAACAGAAGCGTTTCCGAGGAGGCAGAAAACCGATGAACTCCCGGACCTTCAAACTCTACATTACCGGACGGACCAGCCGAGCGCAGGAAGCGGTGCGCAGCTTGAATTTACTCAGCCAGAGACTTCATTCGAAAGATATTGATGTGGTGGTGATCGATGTGCTGGAAAATCCAGACGCCGCCGAGCAGGACAAAATACTGGCCACTCCGACCCTTCTGTTTCAGGGAGACCATGGAGAGAACCGAATTATCGGGGACCTGTCGAACACGGAAGAGGTCTTGAAACTTCTCAATTTACGATAAAAAACCTGAATAGGTGGAGGAATACATGAGCGCGAAAAAAACTCAATCGACTGTACGGAAATTGAACGTTGGTATAGAGGGTTTTGATATTATCTCTTATGGAGGAATCCCAAAGCACCGAACAACCTTGATCACCGGTACCGCCGGCAGTGCGAAAACTATCTTCGCCATTCAGTTTTTGGCTGAGGGTATCAAAAAGGGAGAAAACGGGGTCTACGTAACCTTCGAAGAACGCCCGGAGGATATCCGACAGAACATCAAATCCCTGGGCTGGGATATTAAAACCTGGGAGGCCGAGGGCAAATGGGTCTTTATCGACGCCAGCCCCGTCGCCTCCCAAGAGACGGTGATCTCCGGCGACTTCGACCTCGGCGGGCTGCTCTCTCGGATCGAGAGCGCCATAAAAAAAACGGGAGCCCAAAGGGTCAGCATCGACGCCCTGGGGGCGATCTTCACCGCCCTGGGCAACTCCACGGTGGTCCGGGGGGAGCTACTGAGGGCGGTCTTCGTACTGAAGGCTCTGCGGGTGACTACGGTTATCACGACGGAGAGGGACTCGGAATA
>DSBN01000084.1 GCA_011046055.1 Sediminispirochaeta sp.
GGATAAAGGGGAATCTCCGATGGGCCACCCGCATCGCATCCTCCATCGGGTCGGGATTCGGAATCCTCTTGATCGTCCTGGCGGTCTTTCAGCTCTTTCGGGGAAACTTTATCGGTGCCATGTGGTGGTTCCTGATCGGGATGTTTCTGCGAGGCGCCGCCAAAGCGTCGTATCAGCAGCTTATGATGCGCAACGCCCTCCAGGGCGAACCGGTCAGGAGGTTCATGAACGCCGATCCGGTGACGGTCCCCCCCTCGCTTTCGGTGAAGGACCTAGTCGAAGATTACGTCTATCGATACCACTATAAGATGTTCCCGGTGGTGGACGACGGCAAACTTCTGGGGTGTGTGTCCACCAAAGAGGTGAAAGAGGTCCCCCATGAACAGTGGGCGCAGAAAAGAATCGAAGACCTGACCACGGATTGCACCAGCGACAATACCCTTTCGCCCGATACCGACGCGGTGGAGGCCCTCTCACTGATGAATCGAACGGGCATCAGCCGCCTCATGGTCACTGAAGGGGATCGACTGGCGGGCATTATTACGCTTAAAGACCTCCTGCGGTTTCTCTCGCTGAGGGTGGAGTTGGAAGAAGCGTGAAGGGGACGCTCCACGCCGCCCGTGTCACCCTCCTGAACGCTGCTGTCTTTTCACCGGTCCTCGGCCGGTGGGCGGAGAAGCATCGGTGCGGGATGGGGAGAGGATAACGCGATGCCTTCGAATGAAAAAAAGGGGCCGGAGGGAAAACATCCGCCTGCCGTTAATTGGCTGAGACCTGTGTTATGGCTCGTTATAGGTCTCCTCATCGCCTCCTGGTTGTGGGGATGGCCCGGCGACAAAGCCACCACGATCAGCTACACCGCCTTCCGGCAGCAGCTGGAAGAGGGCAATGTCGCTCACATCACTATGCAGGGGGAGAAGATCACCGGGACGCTGAAGCAGGCCGCTGAAAAGGAGCAGGAACAAGACGAGACAGTCACCTATACCGATTTTGTCACCTATGTGCCCGCCATCGGAGATGAGCGACTCCTCACGTTGCTGGAGGAGCACGGGGTAGAGGTACAGACAAAACCGGCGAAGGACTTCTCGTGGTGGGAGGTGTTGGGAGCAGTGTTCCCCCTGTTGTTGCTCTTCGGCATCGGCTATGCGTTGTTCAGCCGGATGCGGGGCCAGGGGGCCGGCATCTTTTCCATCAATCGCAGCCGGGCCCGCCTCTATGATCGCCGGAAAGAGAGGATCACCTTCGACGACGTGGCGGGCGCCGAGGCGGCCAAGGTCGAGCTGCGGGAGATCATAGAATTCCTGAAACATCCCCAGCGGTTCTCACGCTTGGGCGGCAAGACCCCCAAGGGCGTATTGTTGCTGGGTCCTCCCGGGACGGGCAAGACCCTCCTGGCCCGGGCAGTTGCCGGATTACTCTTTGGTTGGTTTTACAATGTATTCTGTTCTGTAGGTCGAAATCGATATCAGGGTGACAGAATACAAGAAGAGGCGATAAAACTACCACATACAAAAACCGAAAAACCGATAGGAGAAGTCAATCCTTGAGTGGGCAATTGATAGTATTACGTCGTATTTTCGAAGCGTTTTTCTTCAATACGGAGGGGAAAAGATGATGGATCCTAAAGAGACGGCACACCTCCGTCACAGGCTCCTGGAGAGGCGAAAACAGACCCTGGAGATCCGCCGCACTGCAAACCGCTCTTGGCATGACCTACAACAACCGGAGGTGGAATTCGAAGAAACGGCGCAAAAGGAGAAAATGTCTCAGGGTCTTGAACAACTCAGCGAGCAGGAGCTGCGAGAGGTCCGGGCCATCGACGCCGCCTTGGACAAGATGGACGAAGGCACGTATGGAATCTGTGAATCGTGCGGAAAGCCGATTTCTGTAGAGCGACTGAAAGCCATCCCCTGGACAGAAGTGTGTAGTCGGTGCGCCGCGCAACAACAAGAAAGGAAAGAAACAATCTCTCCTGACGACACAGACCTAACCATTCGGGACGAGCTGCCGCCGGAATATCAGGATATGTCCGATGAGCAACTCCAAGAGGCCATATTCGACACCCTCCGCGCCGATGGCCGTATCGAGTTAGAAGAGCTCGATATCTCCTGTAGAGATGGAATCGTGTATCTCGAAGGCGCCCTGCCCAGTGAAACCAAACACCACATGCTCCTTCAGGTCCTGGAAGACACCATGGCCCTGCCCAACATCATCGACCACCTTGAAATCGATCCCCTCCCCTGGCAGAGAACGGACCGGCCTCCGCCTGAGGAGGTAAACAAGCGAGAGTACCAAGAGGAGTTGTGGGGGGAGGGAGAAAATGAGGACGTAGCGGCCAATACCTACGAGTCGCGCAAAATCGGGACCACTGTTACCCCTCCGGATAAATTGGTGCCGGAAAAAAACGATTAAACTAAATGAGTACTCTTAATACAAGTTCATGATAAGGAAAAATTTTATGCACTTTGAGTTCACGGAATTGAAACGCTACCTTGAAGAGCGATCTGGCACAGCAGTAGAAATAAAGGATGTGCGCCAATTGGGAGGCGAGGCTTCAGGTACCGCAGCGCTGAAACAGTTCGGCTATGGTCATCCCTTTCTTGTGGCATATACAGTCGATGATCGGGAGGAGCGGGTGGTGTTCCATTTCATCCGCCGCAACCCTTTCGGACGCGAACGGGATGACGACCGCGTAGCAGCCGTCTGGCTTGATTTCAACACCTTCAACCGTCTCCCGTCCCACGTGCCTGCTCTCGATATGACCATGGTTACCAAAGAGGGCGCGATACAGTCGATCGGCTCGGCCCAAGAGTTGCTACTGCTGACGGCGTATCGAAGGGGACGCCTCTACGCCGATGATCTAATGCGGATTCGCACAGAGGGGAAGATACAACCTCTGGATATCAGGCGGGCTGAAGCCCTGGCGACCTATCTTGCAACTATTCATAAGGAAAAGCATGCCGATCCTATCCTCTGGCGGCGGCGCTTGCGGGACCTGATAGGCAACGGTGAGGGTATCATGGGCCTGACTGACAGTTATCCCCCTGACCTCTCATACATGAACGAGGAGGATTTACGCACCTTTGAAGAGAAGGCAAACCAATGGCGGTGGCGTCTTAAACCACGGGATCACCGCTTAAGCCAGGTACACGGTGATTTTCATCCCTTCAACATACTCTTCGAGGAAGGACTCACATTCCATCTGCTTGACCGCAGTCGCGGCGAGTGGGGGGAGCCAGCCGACGATGTAAGCTGCCTGACCATCAATTACCTGTTCTTTTCACTCCAGCGATTTGGGAGGTTGGAAGGACCATTCCTTGATTTGCACAACGGGTTTTGGAACGGTTATCTCTCCGCACGAGCAGACGAGGAATTGTGTGAAGTAATCCAACCCTGGTTTTCCTGGCGTGCTTTAGTGCTTGCGAGCCCCACGTGGTATCCCGATATCTCGGAGGGGGTAAGACGTAAGCTGTTGCGATTCGCCCAGCGAATCATGTCCGATGAACGATACGATTACCGGCACGTTAACCAATACCTGGAGGAGACATAATGCCCACAGGTATGCAACGCGGTTTTGCCGTCTGGCTCACGGGTCTGCCTTCTTCAGGCAAGACCACGCTGGCCTACGCCCTTCGGGACAGACTCTTGGAGCGGGGACTTTCCGTCCAGATGCTCGATTCAGATGAGCTGCGTGGGAGACTGACTCCTCATCCAACCTATTCGCCTGAGGAGCGCGACTGGTTCTATGACGTGCTTGTCTTTCTGGCCGGCATGCTCACGGATAACGGAGTCAACGTGTTGTTAGCGGCTACCGCTTCAAAACAATCGTATCGCGCGGCGGCCCGAAATCGTATCCAACGATTTGCTGAAGTTTACGTAGAATGTTCATTGGACGTATGCCGGGAGAGAGATCGGAAAGGCCTCTGGGATCAGGCGGACAGAGGAATGATCACTGCGCTGCCCGGCCACGGAACACCATATGAGCCACCGGAGTCTCCTGAGGCACATGTAGATACCGTGATGCTCGCCCCTGAGGCCGCCGCTCAGGAGATCCTACGCCAGTTGGATGAAGAAGGCTTCTTTTCCGATCCGTCCGAGGGGATATGAAAATAAGAAGACACATTATTAAGGAGGTGTAACCATGAAATTGACC
>DSBN01000030.1 GCA_011046055.1 Sediminispirochaeta sp.
GAATAATTCCGCCGAAAGGGCAATCCGTGCCGGATCGTCAAACTGGGTCAATACGTGGGCGACGAGGGGACGGGCGAAAACTACCGAAAGCAGACAGATGGGAATGATGATCAATAGTTGAAAGCCAATGAGGTGGTGAACCAGGGTCTTTGATCGCCGCGGTTTTCCCTCTTCTCCCACAATGGCCTCGGAGACTACGGGGATGAAGGCGGAGGAGAGCGCCCCTTCGGCTAAAAGTTTTCTCAGGTTGTTGGGAACGGCGAAGGTGACATTTATTATATCCGCTTGACCTCCAGCGCCGAACAGGGCCGTTATGACGGCGGTGCGGGCAAAACCCAGCAAACGAGAGAGAAAGGTCGTTGACATAACGATAAAGGTCGCCACCGTACTCTGTCGGGTACTCTGTTCAGCCATCAATCCTCCTAAGCCTTACCGTTGTTGGCGAAAAAACGGCTCAGGAAATTTTGCTTGAACTGCATAAACCTTCCCCCATCAATGCTGCGCCGAATATCCAAAATGAAATCGTAGAGAAACTGCAGGTTGTGCTCCGTAGCCAACATGGATCCCAGTATCTCATTGGTCTTGAACAAATGACGCAGATACCCCCGCGAGTATTGCTGACAGGCCCGGCATCCGCAGCCTTCCATGATCGGTTCGGTATCCAACCGGTGTCGAGCCTTTTTCAATGCCAACATACCGTCTGGGGTGAACACCGTTCCCGTTCGGGCGGTACGGGTGGCGAAGACACAGTCGAACATGTCCACACCATGCTCTACCGCGCTGAGGATGAAATCGGGGGTACCGATTCCCATTAGGTACCTCGGTTTTTCTTCCGGCAGTAGTTGCGCCGTATAGGCTAAAAGATCCTCGAACTGGGCAAACGTCTCTCCTACCGACAGACCGCCGATAGCAACTCCGGGCAAGTCGAGAGATAGTATCTCTTCGCTGCTTCTTTTACGGAGTTCGGGATAGAAATTTCCCTGTATAATGCCGAACAGACTTCCCTGCCAATCGCCACGGCCCTGTTGGCGACGGGTCTTGCTCCTTTGGGCCCAGCGAGTGGTCAGTTCCAAAGCTTCCAGGGCCTTTTTGTAGGGGATATCCGGGGGGGTGCAGACGTCCAGGCACATAGCTATATCGCTGCGAAAGCTCTCCTGAATCTCCACCACCTTCTCTGGAGTAAGCAGGTGATACGAACCATCGATGTGGGAGCGAAAACGAACCCCCTCTTCTTTTATCTTTCGAAAGGGGGCCAGGCTGAATACCTGAAAACCTCCGCTGTCGGTGAGTATATTTCCCTGCCAATTGCTGAACTCGTGGAGCCCTCCGTAATGGTCTATAACCTCTTGACCGGGGCGAAGAAATAAATGGTAGGTGTTCCCCAAAATCAGCCGGTAGCCCATCCGTACAATGGTCTCATGGTGCATCGCTTTCACCGTGGCGTTGGTCCCCACGGGCATAAAAACCGGAGTCTCTACTTCCCCGTGGGGTAGTTTGAGGGTACCGGTACGCGCTTCGCTTCCGCTGTCTCCGTTCCTTGTCTCGAAAATCATGTGTTCATCCTCGTGTAGTTGCTTCATCGGTTTTAGGTCCTGGCGGACCTCAGAAGAAACACCCCGGCGATAAAGAAAAGTATCACTCCAGCCCAGGCTCCCTCGGCGGGCTCAATAATACCCTGTTTTGCAAATAAACCCAATATCATGTCACTGACATAGTAGAGTACCGACAAGATCAGGCTGAGCAGTAGGCTCATCAGGAGTATATTCTTTTTCAGTCGGCTGCCGATAGATACGGAAATGAGTACCACAATGAAGGGCGTCAGGGTGAAAGAGAAGCGTCTGTAGTAGTTCGTCAGAGCCTCACGATACCCGCTGCGTCCGCTCCGTCGCAGACTTTCAATCCACTGTCGCGCCTCTTGGTGGGGCAACTCTTCAATATCTCGACTGCTTCTTCTGAACTGAGCTGGGTCGGCGTGGAACTCAGGTAGTTCCATCTCTCGATCGAATCGGTACTCGATCCGTGGATTCTCCTGAGAGCTGTTCTCTTGTATCTGGTAGTGGGCCACGTTATGGAGGCGCCAAATCTCCCGCTGTTCCTGGTATTCCGCCCACTCAGCTTCTATCCGGGCGAGAAAGTTCCCCTCCCCGTCTCTCCGTATAATACTGAGTCCCGAGAGAGTCAATGCGCCGTGGTTGTAGTAATCAGCGTAATATACATCGTTGTTGTGCATACTCAGTACGGTAATATTTGTGTTGCTCAAAGAGACACTTCTGCCCAGTAGTTGCTGTGAAAGGGTATTTTTCCGAGCGAATGTATCGATTACCACCCGTTCTCGAAAATAAAACGTAAAGACACTGAGCCCAAGCCCCAAAATCAGTAAGGGCAAGACAAAGCGAAAGAAGGACATCCCCGAGCCCAATACCGCTACAAGCTGGTTTTGAGAAAAGAAATTGCCCATACTGTAGCTGACGGCAAAGAGAAGAGCCGGTGCTATCGCGTAGGCGACGCACTTTGGTAAATAGTACCAATGGACCAAGAGTATCTCTTCAATTGTCGCATCCCGTGATAAGAACTGCAAAAGATTGCCGAACAGCTCGACCATCTCTAAGCTCAAAACGAAAAAAAGCAGAGCGACCAAAAAAACCGGCATGAAACTCTTTACTACCATCCGATCAAGAACGGAGATCATCTTATAAGCCTCACCTTGTACAGAATCAATCCGATGAGTATCACAATGATGTTGGGCGCCCACATCGAAAGAACCGGTGAGAAGTTCATCCGCATTCCCAGGGTCTGTCCGGAAAACAAAAGAGCCCAGTAGAGCACCGAAACCACCAGCCCGATACCGAACCCGAGGGACCGTCCGCTCTTGCGCGAAAAATTACCCACCGGGAAAAAGAAAAAGACAAAGGCTAAGCAGCCGAAGGGGATGGCAATTTTTTTATGAAACTCCAATAGATGTATTCGAAGCGATTGATCCTGGGGCGGAGTTGTTTTTCTACTACTATAGCTTTGAAAAGCGCTGTGCAACCGCTGGAAATTTTGCTCTTCCTGCTTCACGGCCTGAGCGTAATGGTGGTTCAACAGGATGAAGCTCTGTCTGGATAGTTGTTGTGAGTATTCGCTCCTTTGCCGCTGCAGCACTTGCCTCTTTTCCTGAATTTCATGATACACGTCAACACTACTCATCTCTCGCGGGGTTAAGCGGCCTATTGAGAAGCTGACGTCCCTGAGCAGTATATTGTAGATCATCTCCTCCGCGTTAAAGTAGCTGTAGGTCTCGTCCCGTCGGGGATGGTGTACATGACCAAACACGTCTCGTAGGCTCAGGCTTATCACCCCTTGCTGGGCTCTATTTTCGCTCAACCTTGCCTCTTGGGCCAGAATACGACGATGTCCACCGTCCTCCGTGGTATCGAGGATGAGCAGGTCCTTGATCAGACCTTGGTTTATAGCGCCGGTGACGATGGTACTGTCTTGGTAGTTTTTCACTGAATAGGCTTCTAATTCGAGACTGGGATTGGAGAAGAGAATCTCTCGGTACAGTTTTCCAAAACTCATAGTACCACGAGGTAGAAAATAGTCGCCCATTACAAAAGAGACCAACGACAGCAGGAGGCCTACCACTAGGAGAGGCATGAACATGAGCCGGTATGAGACGCCCGAGGCCATAAAGGCGATTATCTCTCTGTCCGAGGAGAGTCTCCCGATGGCCATCAATCCGCCGACCAGAGAGGCGAAAGGAAAGGTGAAGGAAATTATTGCGGGCAGGGAGTAGAGTATCAGTAAGCTCACGTCCCAAAACCCCACATCCTTGGAGAGTATCTCCTCCGCTAAAAGCAGGAGTTGATTGACAAAAAAAATTGCAAAGAAAAAGAGAAAGGCTACCATAAATGAAAACAGATACTCCCCGCCTATGTAGCGGTAGAGAGTACTGTAGGGTCGAAAAAAGATTCTTTTCCTAGTGTCCGGTAGATCCAAAGCCCCCCTCCCCCCGTTCTGTTTCGGAAAGCTGGGCGTTGGGAAAAAATTCCGCGCGTATTACCGGGGCAAAAACCAACTGGGCGATTCGATCGCCGTTTTTGACAACGAAGCTCTCACGACCATGGTTAATCAATACGACCTTAACCTCCCCTCTATAA
>DSBN01000108.1 GCA_011046055.1 Sediminispirochaeta sp.
GCTTAGGTCGGTCATAACTCCTCCTTTTTCCTTACGGAATAATTACGGGTTTATGACTAAAGTACAAGTATAAGATGGGCTTAGTTTCCATTGATTTCCCGTAAAATAGATTTCTCCGTACTAGTTCAAGGAAAAAGTAAGTATATCACCTGGATCGTCCTCCCTTTTCATCTTCCCGAGCTTCCAAACTGAGAATTGATAGTAACTGAGACTTCGATTGCATCTTTCCTTAAGCTCAATTACAATGGATACCGTGTATTCTCGGAAGGAGGGACATATGGATACGGCAATGACTGAGTTGATTGAAAGTCTCCCCGCAATGAAGGAGAAGCTCAAAGGGCTTCGGGATACCCTCCTGACCAATTTGGTGATGTTAGGAGAGATCCCCGCACCTACCTTCAAAGAGCAACAGAGAAGACGGTTTTTAACCGAACGTTTCACCCAATATCAATTAGAGAACTGCTCCACCGACGAGGTGGGGAACGGCTTGGGAATCCTGCCCGGTGAGGTGGGAGATCGAAACATCATGGTGGTAGCCCATCTCGACACGGTCTTCGACGAAAACGTCGACCACACCATCTCCATCGAACCGAAGCGGGCCAAGGGCCCGGCGGTGGGGGACAATTCTCTGGGGGTCGCAACCCTGGCTACCCTCCCGGTATTTTTGGAGACGCTGGATATCAAGTTCAAATCCAACCTCATACTGATGGGTTCGGTACGCAGCTTGGGACACGGCAATATCGAGGGGCTGCGCTTTTTTCTTGAAAACAGCGAGGTGCCGATCAGCGCTGGAGTCTGTGTGGAGGGGGTGAAGATAGGACGGCTGAGTCACACCTCTATCGGGATGGCCCGTTGCGAGATCACCTACCGCCTCCCAGAGGAGTACGACTGGACCCGCTTCGGCGCCGTCGGTTCAATCGTGACCATCAACGAGCTGATTAACCGGATTCTTGAAATTCCTCTGCCCCGGAGACCGAAGACCAACATCGTACTCGGTTCGGTGAACGGCGGACGAAGTTTCAACACCATCGCTACCGACGCGGTCCTGCGTTTTGAGATCCGGAGCGAGTCCGATCAGATGGTCAAAAAGCTGCTTCAGCGCATCGAAGATATCGCGGCGGAGGTCTCTTCTCACAATGGGTCGGAGGTAGAGATTCAGGTGCTGGCCCAGCGAAAGCCCGGGGGGATCTCCTTCTCCCACCCTCTGGCGTCCAACGCAAGAGGGATCATGAACTCTCTGGGGATTACCCCGAGAGTCTCCCCGAGCACCTCGGAACTGTCGGCCTTTATCGACCAGGGAATACCGGCGCTCACTCTGGGCATTACCGATGGGGAGAACCTCAACAAACCCAACGAAACCATAGAAATAGCACCAATTTACGATGGCTTGACGCAGCTTCTGGGGCAATTGATCGCCATTGACAGGGGGTACTGTGATGCGACTTGATACCTGGCTCAAAAAGAACACCTACCACCATACCGATTTCAGCGACCTGGAAGACCTGGTGAAAAAGAAAGAAAAGAGAGGTCAGAAGATATCTCTCTGTATTCCCACGCTGAACGAGGAAGCCACCATCGGCAAAGAGCTCATCCTCTTCCGATCCGAACTGATGAATCGCTATCCGCTGATAGACGAATTGGCGGTGATCGATTCAGGGTCGACCGACAGGACCAGAGAAGTGGCCTACTCCTTTGGTGCCGATGTGTACATGGCCGACGACATTCTGCCGGACTTGCCCAAGAAGAAGGGCAAGGGGGAGAATCTGTGGAAGGCTATCTATCAGTTGCAGGGCGATATTATCGTCTATATAGACGCGGATATAAAAAATATCCACCCCCGCTTCGCCTACGGACTGATTGCCCCCCTGATCTACCGTCAAGAGATCCAGTACGTGAAGGCTTTCTACGACCGACCCTTGGCATTTTCTCATGGGATTCGGCCTTCCGGGGGGGGACGGGTGACCGAGATTTTGATCAGACCGCTTTTTAGCCTCTTCTTCCCCGAGCTTACCGGGCTCATCCAGCCCCTGTCGGGGGAGTACGCCGTACGACGGGAAGTTTTGGAGAAAATCCCCTTTCCCATCGGCTACGGTGTCGAAACCTCCCACCTGATCGACGTCTATCAGCAGTGGGGGCTGGAGGCCTTCGCCCAAACCGACCTGGACCAACGGGTACATAGGAATCAGGATACCCGGGATTTGGGAAAAATGTCCTTCGGCATTCTGCAGACCTTCTTCTACCGCCTACGGGCCTTGGATATTATCCACGATATGAAGGAGCTCAGTCCGATTCTACGGCAGTATCAAGCGCACGATGAGGAGTTCGAGACTATCGAGCTGGAGCTGCAGGAGGAGGAGCGGCCGCCCATGATTACTATTGACGAGTATCGGGAAAAGTTCCATAAAGATGCAGAACCAAAAAAAGAAAAGGAGAAATGAAGTAATGCTGAGACTGATAATCCACATTTTGCTGCTGGCAATTGTGGTGGCCTTTGTCGCGCTGAACGTTCCCTATACCACCAGCGTCAATCTATTCGGCTATATGTTCGACGATATCTCGACGGTCGCGGTGGTTCTCGTCGCCTTCATACTGGGAATCATTTATTCGTTTTTCTACTACGTGCTCAACTACTTCTACAAAGCCGGCAAGAAGAAAGACCGGGAGCGGAGAAAACAGACCAAGGCCAAAGAGAAGGAGCTCCAATCCAAGTCCGGGCAGACCGGCGGCCAGGGAGCCCTCGAAGCGCCGACTCCCAAGAGAGACGAAAGCATCGACGCCGCCTTGAACGACGCCCCAGCGCCAGAGAGGAAGGAGAGTGTGAAGAGGCCGAAGAAGGGGCTTTTCGGGGGCAAGAAAAAAAAGAATCAGCCCCCCGCAGAGGACAATCTCGGAGATCTATGAACCAGCTGGCGGAAAACACTATACTCTGGACCACGCTGTTGTCGGCTCTGGTAGCGCAGGTGCTCAAAACTCTGCAGGAGATGCTTTTTCACAAAAAACTGAGTCTCAAGCGGATTTTTGAGACCGGAGGGATGCCCTCCAGCCACTCCGCGGCGGTGGCTTCCCTGGCCACCAGCATGGGCTTAGTCTTCGGATTCGACAGCCCCTATTTCACTATCTCCGCGGTACTGGCTATCATCGTCATTTACGACGCCACGGGGATCCGCCGGGCGGCGGGGGAACACGCGGAGATACTGAACGATTTGTTGAAGGAGTTCCACTACCTGATCCGACAGGGGATCGAGCCTCAGCATTTGAAGACGCTGTTGGGGCACACCTATCCCCAGGCTCTGGTGGGGATTCTGATAGGCATTTCAATCTCACTGATAGTTTTTTTGTAGGAGGAGTACCATGGGAATCATCGAGCTACTGCAACACCGCCGGAGCGTACGCCGTTTTGAGCACAAGCCGGTGAAAAAGGAAAAAATAGATCGAATACTGCAAGCCGCGCTGCTCTCGCCCAGCTCCAAGGGCACAAGACCTTGGGAGTTCGTGCTGGTGGAAGATCGACGGAAGCTGGCCGAACTATCCGAATGCAAACCCCATGGCTCTTCGTTTCTCGCCGATGCGGCTTTTGGAGTCGTGGTGATCGCCGATACGAAAACCGCCACCGCCCTGGTCGAGGACACCAGCATCGCCTCTTTGGTGATGCAACTGGCCAGCGAAGAGGAGGGGCTCGGCAGCTGTTGGATCCAGGTACGCGGCAGAGGGTCGGACAAGGCCGAGTCCGCGGCCGCCCATGTGCGGCAGGTTCTCTCTATACCCGACGACTACGAGGTAGAGGCCGTCATCGCCGGCGGGTATCCCGCCGAAAAGGAAGGCCCCTATGACCTGAACCAGTTGTTGTGGGACAAAGTTCACAAAGACCGTTTTGGGGATGCATACCCGAAGGTTTGAAGATGGCCGAATACGGTATCGCGCCGCTCTATGACCTGATTTTATATCCTTTTGTACGTCGGCTGAGGTACAAAATACTAGATATCTGTCGTCAGCGCTCCTACTCCAAGGTCCTGGACGTGTGCTGCGGTACGGGCGATCAGCTGAAACTCCTGCGGCGACACGGTTTCGATGTTTACGGGGTCGATCTGTCCCCGCAGATGCTGCGAGTCAGCGAACGGGGACCGAAC
>DSBN01000168.1 GCA_011046055.1 Sediminispirochaeta sp.
CTATATACAGCGCTGAATGAAGGTGCCGAAGGAGGAGGTAGTATGTCCGTACCAACGAGAGAGGACGCGTGGAAACTTCTGAATGAGTATATGAGCTCGGAAAACTTGATTAAACACTCCCTGGCGGTGGAGGCGGTGATGCGCCACATGGCTGCCAAATACGGGGAGGATCCGGAAAAATGGGGCGTCGTCGGTCTGGCCCACGATGTGGACTATGAACAGTATCCCGACCAGCACTGCACCAAGGTTCGCGATATCCTGGAAGAACACCACTGGCCGGAGGAGTATATCCGCGCGATTCAGAGCCACGGCTACAGTCGGGTCAACGATATCGAACCACAATCGCTGATGGAGAAGTCTCTCTTTGCCATCGACGAGCTCACCGGTTTGGTCACCGCCACCGCCCTGGTGAGGCCCTCCAAGAGTGTGCTGGATATGAAAGCCAAGTCGGTGAAGAAGAAGTGGAAAGACAAGGGATTCTCCGCCGCGGTGGACCGTGAGCTGATCGCCGACGGAGCCGAGCGTCTGGGGGTTGAGCTGGGAGAGTTGATCGAGGATACCATCGCCGGGATGAAAAACGTGGCTGAAGAAATCGGCCTGGCCGGCGACGTGGGTACGGAGAGCTGAGCTCGGCTCTCCTTCGAAGTACGGGAGACGGTAGCTCGAAGCGGTGGGAGAAACTAAGAAGAGAAGGAGGAAAGCAATGAATATATTGGTGTACGGAGTAGGTGGGATAGGCGGTTTCATAAGCGGTCGATTGGGAGGGCTACTGAAGAGCGCAGGATCAGGTCTGACGAGCTTGAACCTCGTCGCCCGGGGAGAACATCTGAAAGCCCTGCAAAAACGGGGACTCAAGTTTGTCGATCCCGACGGGACGGCACAAGTGGTCAAGCCCCACTGGGCCGGTGAGGACCCCCGCGAGCTGGAGGTGCAGGATGTGGTCATCCTCTGCGTCAAAGGGTACGATTTGGACGGGGCGGTGGACGGTATCCGCGACCTGGTGAGCGAACGGACGGTGGTGCTCCCGCTTCTCAACGGGGCGGACATCTACGATCGAGTTCGAGAAAGGCTCTCGCAAGGCGTTGTGCTGCCTGGGGCGATCTACATCAGCTCTACCCTGAAAACACCGGGGGAGGTCCGCCACTCCGGTGGACGGGGTTTGATAGTCACCGGTCCCGAACCCGGACGGAGCACTCCTCGCCCGGAGAAGCTGCTCGGGCTTTTCGAGCAGGCGGGTATACCCTATCAGTGGAGCGAGGACCCCAGCGTTCAGATATGGTCCAAGTTTATATTCATATCTCCTTTCGGACTGGCCACGGCGGTCAGTGCGAAAACGATCGGCCAGGTCTTGGATGACCCGGAACTGCGAAAAGATACCCGGGCGATGATGGAGGAGATCGCCGAGATCGGCAAAAAGAGGGGGGTTGATCTGCCCGCGGACGTGGTGGATCGGACACTGGAAAATGCGACCAAATTCCCCCACGATACAAAGACCTCATTCCAGCGGGACATTGAGGCCGGAAAGGAGAGGGACGAACGGGATCTTTTCGGCGGGACCGTGCTGCGGCTCGGTGAGAAATACGGGGTCGAGACACCGGTGGTGCGAAAGTACCTCCAGAGGCTCTGATTCCGTTGTCGAAAAAAAAAAGAATTTTTATGTTGATGATCGGGGAAAAGATTAGTATTTTTTCTTCAGAAATACAGTGTAAGCCACTCTAAACTCTAAAAACACATTAAAGAAGCGAGGTAGAAACATGGCGAAACAGCTAACGTTCAACGAAGAGGCCCGAAGGGCGCTTACGGAAGGTGTGCAGAAGCTTTCCAACGCGGTAAAAGTTACTTTAGGCCCAAAGGGGCGTAATGTTCTTCTTGATAAAAAGTTCGGAGCTCCCACGGTGACCAAGGACGGCGTGTCCGTAGCGAAAGAGATCGAGCTCGAGGATCCATTTGAGAACATGGGCGCTCAGCTGCTGAAAGAGGTCGCCACCAAGACCAACGACATCGCCGGTGACGGTACCACCACGGCGACCGTTTTGGCCCATTCGATCATCAAAGAGGGCATGAAGAGCGTAGCCGCGGGTATTAGCCCGATGGGCATCAAGCGAGGGATCGACAAGGCCGTGGCCATGGCCGTCGAAGAGATCCAGAAATCCGCCAAGGAGATCAAGGACAAGGAAGAGATAGCCCAGGTAGCTTCTATCTCTGCCAACAACGATCGGGAGATAGGCGACGAGATCGCCAACGCCATGGAGAAGGTTGGCAAAGACGGAGTTATCACGGTAGAAGAGTCCAAGAACATAGAGTCCAGTACCGATTTCGTCGAAGGTATGCAGTTCGACCGTGGATACATTTCTCCCTATTTTGCCAACAACCGGGACACCATGACCGCGGTTTTGGAAGACCCCTATATTCTGATCCACGACAAAAAGATATCCAACATGAAGGATCTTCTCCCGGTTCTCGAGAAGGTCGCCCAGGCGAACAAGCCGATCCTCATTATCTCCGAGGATGTGGAAGGCGAGGCTCTTGCTACTCTGGTGGTCAACAACATCCGTGGTACCCTGACCGCCGTGGCAGTGAAAGCTCCCGGCTTTGGTGACCGTCGAAAGGCCATGCTGGAAGACATCGCTATTCTCACCGGTGGTCAGGTGATCTCCGAAGAGCTCGGCATGAAGTTGGAAAACGCCGATATCGAACAGCTCGGTCGGGCCAAATCGGTCAAAGTGGAGAAGGAGAACACCACCATCATCAGCGGTGAGGGCAAAGAAAACGACATCAAAGAGCGGATTTCCCAGATCAAGGCTCAGATCGAGGAGACTACCAGCGACTACGACCGCGAGAAACTCCAGGAGCGGTTGGCAAAGCTCGCCGGTGGTGTGGCCGTGATCAACGTCGGCGCGGCTACCGAGACCGAGCTGAAGGAGAAAAAGCACCGTGTCGAGGACGCTCTTTCGGCGACCCGTGCAGCGGTGGAAGAGGGAATCATCCCCGGCGGTGGTATCACCCTAATCCAGGCGGTTCACACCCTAGAGAAAGCCAACCTGGAAGACCTCGACGAGGAGGAGAAGGTCGGCTTCAAGATCGTGCGACGGGCCCTGGAAGAGCCCATCCGTCAGATCGCCATCAACGCCGGACTCGACGGCGCGGTGATCGCCGAGAAGGCCAAGCACGAGAAGAAGGGGATCGGGTTCGACGCCGCTCGAATGGAGTGGATCGACATGATCAAGGCGGGGATCATCGATCCGGCCAAGGTGACCCGAAGTGCCCTGCAGAACGCCGCCTCCATTGCCAGTCTCCTGCTGACAACAGAGTGCGCCATCACCGACCTGCCCGAAAAGGACGACGGCGGCGCTGGAGCCGCTGCGGCAGCCGGAATGGGCGGTATGGGAGGCATGGGCGGCATGATGTAAGCCTGGTGCCCAGCCTTTGAATACGAAATGATCAGGGACTTTCTCGCGGCGGGGCTGCGGGAAGTCCCTTTTTTATGTTATATTAGAATGTGCGAATAGGGGTGTGCTGATGAAACGAGAAGATTTCATTTTTACCATAGGTTACTCCGGCGACACCGCTCTGGTGGACGGTCGGGCGAAAAAAGAGTACTCCAAGCTCTCTTTGGACCAGTTGATAGAGAAGGGGCTTTGGCGGGCTGCCTTCTGCTTGGCTCTGTACGATGATAGCCAAGAGGGGATGCTGAAAGTTGTGCAGGGCTACAATGAAAAAAGCGGGGCTAGTTTGGAGACGGTGCACGATATGAAGAGGATGCTCGGGATATTTGAGGTGCCCGAAGAGATAAGCAAGGTAAAAGTTCTCTGATGAGCAATTCTCAATTTTGAAGTCATTAGACTTCCAAATTGAGAATTTGCTTCAATTGCATAGCAATGATTTGTGTTTCTAACTGTTGGAGGCATTCTCATTTTGGAAAGTGCAAGTGCACTTTCCAAAATGAGAATTGCTGTCGGGGAATCGGCTTGACTGAAGTTTCTCGATAGCGCAGAGTATGTCGGGGTAGCCGAAGGGGCTGGTCAGCGACAACTCACGGGCCAAACTTTCTTTGTACTCCATAGTAGCCTCCTGTGATAATAATAATAAGGAGGAGAAAGATTATTAAATTTATAA
>DSBN01000042.1 GCA_011046055.1 Sediminispirochaeta sp.
ATCTCCTCCTGCATGTTATTGACCCGGTTCGAGTCCAGGGCCCACTTGCGGTACTGCACGAAATCCCGGGAACCCCGGCTGAGAAAGTACACCGCCACGGTACTGATTCCCAAAAGCAGCAACAGCAGTATCGCAAAGCCGCCGGTTATCTTGGTTCTCATTTTCATCTGCGCCATCTCACTCTCCTGTTTTGGAGCTATTTGAAAACATCGTTTTATAAAAACAGCTCCTATGCCTTTATTTTGTATTATCGCTCAGCAGTTCAACAACCGCCATAAACTCCTTGGTTTTGTCGAAAAAAAACCCCGCCCCCAGCTTCCTGCTCCGGGATCGGTACAGTTCGTTGGGATAGTTAGTCAAGACGACCACCTGAGTCCGACTCTCCCGTCCGCGCCAGGCGCTCCAATACTTCAAATCCCGAACCGTCGGGGAACTGCAGATCCAGGATCAGATAATCCGCCTGTTCTGATTCGAGCAAGTCCAGGGTCTCTTCAACGCTGGCCGTTTCGGAGACCTCGATCGCTTCTACTCGGCTCAGCAGCAGGTCTTTTAATTTCCCGCGAATAGCCTCAGAGTCATCCGCCACGATTACATACACGCCCTTCCCACCCCTTGTGCATAATATACCAGGGAGTCAAAACACTACAAAATCGTAAATTTTATGATTTTTTCGTCGCAAATTTTGTTACAGCCACTGTTCCGTGAGCCGGTGGTTTGAACGTAGCGGATCAGCTCTTCATTCCGACGGAGGCTCAGCTTCTCCATCAACCGTCGCCGGTAGGTGTGGACGGTACTAATACTCAAATGGAGGTGCTCCGAGACCTCCCTGACCGTCTGGCCCGAACCCAAAGGCAGCAGGACTTGGTACTCCCGGTCAGAGAGTTCCTCGTGAGATTTTACTTTCTTTCCTTTACCTACTCCTACCAAGTCTCCGGCGAAGCTCAACTCGGAGCTCTCCTCGATGTATTGACGAAGCCCCTTGCGAATCAGATGGTGGTCGTCGGCGATACAGACCCGTATCATGGTCCCCTCTAGCTCCTCGGTATTCGACATAAGACCCTGGTCCCGGATCCCGGGGAAGTCTCGATTTGGACCGCCCCTCCGAACTGAATAGCTCTCTCCTGCATCCCGATCAGCCCGAAGGAGCGCTGGCTCATCCTCCCCTGGTAGTCGAAACCCTGCCCATCGTCCACGATTCGCAGCTCCACCCATTGGGGGGACATCCGCGCTTGCACCTCGATCACCTCCGCCTCGGCGCGTCGTGCACAGTTGGTCATCGCCTCCTGTACAATTCGGTAGACCGCCAGGGATCGGTCCTTGTCCAGGGCGCTATCCACTCCTTGTTTGCTGAAGCGGGTGGGTATTTTGAACTTTTCCTCAAACTCCCGCACCTGCCACTCCACCGCCTCCAGAATACCCGCCGAATCGAGCACCGTGGGTTTCAACCGCCAGGCCAGTTCCCTGGTCTCGGTGACGGTCGCGTCGATGGTCCGCCGCATCTCCTCGATCAGCTCCCTCGCTTTCTCCCGCGAACCCGGCCTAGATCCCTCCCCATTGTGCATATTGGTCTCCAGCAACGACAGTCCCATTTGTAACGAGGTGAGGGACTGGCCCAACTGGTCGTGGACCTCCTTGGCGATATGGGCGTTCTGCTCCTCCAACAGGTTCTGCTGGTGTCGCAGCAGTTCCCGGTAGCGGTTCACACTTTCGCTCAAGGCCCGTCGTTGGGCAAAGAGCTTGAAGGCCATATCGATGGTGGCCAGCACGAACTCTTCGTTGCCCGGCACCTTCTGAATGTAACCGTATTTGGTCATATCCCGGGTACCGTCCAGGGTCTCTTTGTCGGTGTAGGCCGAGTGCAGAACCACCGGTACATCGTACCGCTGGTAGATCTTCCGGGTGACCGTCGGTCCGTCCAGATGCTTCCGTCCCAGATTGATATCCATCAAGATGAGGTCCGGCAGCTCTCCGGACTCCATGGCCTGGAGACAGGCCTCGCCGTGGGGAAACATCCGTACGGAGAAGCCGTTGCGCTCCAAAAACTTTTTCAAATACTGGTTGAGGATCATCTCGTCCTCAACGATAAAAACTGATCTGCCCATCCTGTTGCTTCTTATCCATCTTTTTGCCTATATGTATCAGGAGTATTATAAATTGAGGAAAATCAAAAGTAAATCACCGGGTAGAAAAAACTCCAACTATCAGAATCTCTCACGCCTGGCGGCTCTTGCGGTAGGCGATCTCCTGGGCCGAGAGTTCCGCCTCCTCCTCCACGAAGCTCTCCAACAGACCGTTGAGCCGCTGCACCACTTCGCCGTTCTCCTCGGATATCCGCTGCAGCGAGTAGACCGTCTCCACTATCTTGCCGATATTCGTATTCTGCTCGCTGGTGGCGTTTTCGATCTCCTGGAAGCTCGATATCAGCTGCTGTATCTCCTCGTGCATCCGGTTGTTTCGTGCCTTCTGCTCCTCCGCCACGGTTCTGATCTGCTCGGTGGCTTTGACCAGGGAAGACATGGAGTCGAGGATTTTCTGAGTACCCTCTTTCTGCTCCTCCATGGAGGAGGATATCTCGCGCATGATGTCCGCCGAACCACGTACATCCCGGCTGATTTCCGTCAGAGCCTGCCCGGCGTGTTCGGAGAGCTGGACGCCGTTGGTGACCACGTCCATCATCTCTTTGAGCTGCTCGGTGATGTTGTAGGCGTTTTCGGAGCTGTTGTGGGCCAGACTCCGCACCTCCTCGGCCACCACGGCGAAGCCCTTACCCGCCTCTCCAGCGTGGGCCGCCTCGATCGCCGCGTTGAGAGACAGGAGGTTCGTACGGTCGGCGAAGTCGGAGATCAAGGCGACCATGCCGTTGACGTCCCGGCTGACCTGCTCGATTCTCTTGATCGCCTGGACCGAGTCCTGGACCGCCTGGGTCCCCTTCTGGGCCACCGCCTCCAGCTGCCCCGACAGCTCGTCCGCCTTGCCGGTGGTCTCTCCCACCTGCCGGATACTCTCGGCCATCTGGTGCATGGCGCTGGAGGTCTCTTCCACGAAGCCTGACTGGACCTCCACGTTTTGGGTGATCGAATCGAGGGAGTTCAGGACCTGCCGCAAACTGTCGCCGGTGTCCCGGACCGTCTGCAGCTGTTCGTTGGCGTTGCGGCTCACCTGCTCGATGGAGGCGGCCATCTGCTGAGAAGCTCCCGAAGCGTCCTCAATCACCGACCGCAGACGCCCCGAACTGGAGCCCACCAGGTCGCCGATTTCGGCCAATTTTCCGAGAAACTTCTTCTGACTGGAAATAAACTTGTTGATCCCCGAGGCCAGCTGTCCCACCTCGTCGAACTGTTCTACCAGGACGAAGTCGTTGACCCGGATTCGCCCCTCGGCCATCTCGTAAACCTTGTCCCGCAGACGGGTAATCTGCATCTGCATCACCTTCGATGCGGTGTACTGCAGGATTATCCCCATGGTGAGCAGAAAGGAGAAACTCAACAGCATGATACGTCCGGCGGCGTCTAGGCTCAGCATCTCCAGCGCCTCGAGGCTGGCCCCCTTGCCGGCCCCGTCCAGAGCCCGCTGAAAGACCATTAGAATGTTGTGTCCGATGATAAGGGCGAACAGCATGCCGTAGGCCATCATGCTCACCGAGGTGAGCACGTTGCGGCTCAACAGGCTCATCTCTTTCTCACCCCGCTTTTCGTCGAGCTGCTGGATGTTCAGCATGGAGCGCGGTTTGGCCAGGATGAGGTGGTTGATATTGATCTGTACGAAACCAAACAGGAGCGCCGATGAAATGGTAAAAAGACCGGTCAGTACGCCCTCGGAGCTCAGCACCCAGGCGGGGTTTCCCCAGGCCCGTTCCAAGTAGCCCGGCAAAAAGCAGAGGAGACTCCCCAACAGGACAATCCTCGACAGTCTGATCAAGACGTGCCGGGCGGTGAAGTACTCCTCCTTGCTCACCGGTTTTTCCTGTGAAAAGGCGAAGACTACCCGGTGCAGCCCCTGGAGGCTGTAGACGATCGCCGCCGCGACTATCAGGATCAGCGGCAGTGAAAGAAGTGCTGCCTCCATCAGATTCTTGAATAGGGTCGCCGCGACGTCTCGAGCCTCCGTTATAC
>DSBN01000275.1 GCA_011046055.1 Sediminispirochaeta sp.
AGCTTCATCGACATGCTCTCGGAGCTGGACGAGCCGCCGAGAAAAGTAGCGGTGATCTCTCCTGACGACCTTTTTCCCTCCTCCGTAGCCGAGGGCGCCGAAGCTTACGCCAAAGAGAAGGGTTTTGAAGTGGTCTACACCGAGATCTACCCCAAGGGAGCCAGAGACCTCTCTTCGCCGGTGCTGCGAATCAAGAACAACGACGCCGAAGTATTGATGGGCTCGGGATACCTGGAAGAGGCTATTTTGACCATGCGGCTGCTGGGTGAGCAGAATGTCAACCTGAAGGCGATTGGGTTTACCACCGGACCGGAGTTGGAAGATTTCCGCGCCAGTCTCGGTGAAGACGCCGAAAACGTCTGCGGAGTCTCCTGGTGGATGCCCCAGATGAAGTACAGCGACGATGTGTTCGGCAGCGCCGGTGATTATGCGGAGAAGTTCGCCGCCAAGTACCCCGACACCGAGATCGCCTACCAGGCCGCCGCCGCCAGTCAGGGAGGGCTCCTGCTGCAGAAGGCTATCGAGACCGCGGGTACTCTGGAGACCGACGCGGTACGCGAGGCTCTGCGGAACTTCACGGGAACCACCTTCTGGGGCCGGACCGAGTACGATGAGACCGGACAGAACATCGCCGGCGGATCGGTCACCTTCCAGATTCAGGACGGAGAGATCGAGACGGTATACCCCGCGGAGGCGGCTACCGCCGAACCACGGTATCCTTATTAGAAGCAAACTTTTCGAGATGTGAGAGTTTCGGGGTTGTGCGTTTGAAACGGGCAACCCCCTTTTTTATAATCCTCAAGACCACAGGGCTGAGAATGGGACGGCGGCCAGATTGTCCTCGAAGTTGACGGTCATCTTGCCGTCGTAAAATACGATACCCCTGACGAATCGGACTCCCGCGTCGTCTTTGAGGGATCGGAGCCCTTGGAAATCGGAGGATTTCACGGAGGCGGTCGACTTTACCTCTATTCCAACAACACGACTGTCTGACGCTTCGAGTACCGCGTCGACCTCTTTGCCGGAGGAAGAACGGTAGTGATAGAGCCGGCAATCGCACGCAGACCATGAGATCTGTTTTCTCAGCTCATTGACGACAAAGCTCTCCAGGAGGGGGCCGAAGGATAATTGATCTTCTATCGCTTTGTTTTCATCCAGCCCTATCATCATTGCCGCCAGGCCCGTGTCGATGAGATGCACCTTTGGCGATTTGATGAGCCGTTTTCCTCGATTTGAGGCCCAAGCCTCCAAGGGTTCAAACAAAAAAATAGTTTCGAGGATTTTTATATACCTTTTCAGGGTGGACTGGGTGATGGTGGTACTATTGGAAAGTTCCGAATAGTTCAAAAGAGAGCCGGTACGGGCGGCTAAAATACGCAAAAGTCGGGGCAAGTCGTTGATGTATTCAATGCGCGCCACGTCTCGTACATCACGACTGAGAACGGTTGAGATGTAAGAACTAAACCAGGCGTTACGTCGCTTGTGTGAGGTTCTGGTGACCGCTTCTGGAAAGCCGCCTTGTAGCACTCTAGCAATCAGGCGTTCCTTTGAGTGTTCTCCTTCCGTATCGGGTATTTCTTCAAAAACCGTATCAACAAAGCGGTCATTTTTATTTCCAAGCTCTCCTTGCGAAAATGGACGTAAAGTGTGTATTTCCATTCTTCCCGCCAACGACTCAGAGATTCGGGGCAGTGTCATAATATTCGAGGAGCCTGTCAGAATGTAGCGTCCGGGGTCTCTCTTTTCGTCGACCGAGGTCTTTATTGCGACCAGTAATTCCGGTACTCTCTGAACTTCATCGATCACGGCCCTGTCTCCCAAGGAGCGTAAAAAACCCACCGGATCCGTGGCCGCAGCCGACATAACCGTTGCATCATCCAGGGTCCTATAGGTGATGCCTTCCCTTTCGGCGATGGACATTACCAGGGTGCTTTTTCCGGATTGTCGAGGTCCTAATAAAAGAGAAACCGGAGTATCCGTCATGCTTTCCTGCAAGCTATGGCTGATATTTCTTCGTAGCATGGTTGTATTTTAGCCACATTGTGGTTAATTTGCAAGAAAAATATGTATGCGGAGACGTTCAGGTACCCCCGCCGAGCGGTCCGCGGGGGCATGTCTCGGTATTAGCGTGCGGGGACTTGTGAGTAGGCCACGGCGATCTCCGCGGCCAGGGCTGCGTTGCTGCGGACCAGCTCGATGTTGGCGCTGAGGCTCTCCCCGCCGGTGAGCTCTTTGATCTTGTCCAGGAGGAAGGGGGTCAGTTCCTTGCCCGCGATGCCGTTGCGGCGGGCTTCGATCAGCGCGGCCTCTACGGCACGGTCGATTTTCGCCCTCTCCATGGAGAACTCCTCGGGAATCGGGTTGGTCACCAGGATGCCGCCGCCGATTTCCAGCTCTTTTTTGGACGCCATAACTCGGGCGATGGCTCCGGCCTCGTCGAGGCGGTAGTCCACCGCGAGGCCGCTGGAGCGGGAGTAGAAGGCGGGAAACTCGTCGGTCCGGTAGCCGATGACCGGGACGCCCATGGTCTCCAGGTACTCCAGGGTCAGCGGGAGGTCGAGGATCGCCTTGGCGCCGGCGCAGACCACGGTGACTCCGGTGCGTCCGAGCTCCTGGAGGTCCGCGGAGATGTCGAAGCTCGTCTCCGCCCCCCGATGCACGCCGCCGATCCCGCCGGTGGCGAAGATGGGGATACCCGCCAAGGAGGCACAGATCATGGTGCCGGCGACGGTGGTGGCGGCGTTCAGCTTCGAGGCGACGACCACCGGGAGGTCCCGGCGGCTGGCTTTGCGGACGTCTTTGGCCCGGGCCAGAAGGTCGATCTCCTTTTCGCTCAGGCCGATTTTTATCTTGCCTTCGATCACTGCGATGGTGGCCGGGGTGGCGCCTTTTTCTCGGATCGTCCGCTCCAGGGAAAGGGCGGTCTCGATGTTCTGGGGGTAGGGCATGCCGTGGGATATTATGGTCGACTCCAGGGCGACTACGGGGGCGCTGTTTTTGAGGGCCTTCTTTACTTCCGGGGAAATCTCTATTGATGAGTCTCGATTTTTCATCTAGCTGCTCCTTCGCCGCTGCAGCACGGCGTGAATGTTTTTTTCCGATAAAACCGGAGAGATGGTCTGCTCCGACTCCAGACTGAGGGTCGCGGCCGCCTGTCCTCGCCGGATCGCCTCCGCCAGATCAATCCGCTGACTCGGGGCGAAGAGTCCGGTGAGGAAACCGGCGAGAAAGCTGTCGCCCGCTCCGTTGGGGTCTACCACTTTAGTCTCTATAGCAGGAAAATACCAGGCTTGCAGGTCAGAAGGTCCTGTGGAAAATCTACGGCGACTTAGAGGCCCCCGGCGTTGGGGAGCACTTGGGTCGGTACTGAACAGGACCACTCCCCTTTCGCCCAAGGTCAGCAGGATCTCTCCCCACCGAGCCCCCCGACGAAGATCCGAAGGAGGTTGGGGCATCCGCCGCGGGTCTATGGTCCGGGGGGCGAGTCCTGGTTGCGATTGGTCGAGGTGTTGTAAAAAGGATCGCCACTGCGCATCGTCAACCTGCCACCAGTGGCGCAGCTCGTCGCCGTTGGGGCTCAGGAGGTCGAAAAAGCAGTCGAGGTCGACGGCGGAGGCGAACTTCTCCACCGATACCGGCTCCAGCACCAGGGGGAGACTCAGCCGGTCGGCCTCCTGGGAGAGCCGGGTGAGGGTCGCCGGATCCAAGTTGGCGTCGGCCACTAGGCAGTCCCCGCCGGCATGTTCCGTGTCTACCAACTGCCGGGACACGTAGGCCGGGTCGATTCGTCGGCCCACCCTCATGTCTGAAATCGCCGCTTCCAGTTCCCCCTTGTGGTTCATCACGGCGATGTAGCTGCCTGTGGGTAAGTCATGGTCTACAATTATTCCATGGGCGTCGACTCCCATTGCTTTGAGTTCGGTGATGATCCGTTTACCGGGGTTGTCGCCGCCGACGGCTCCGTAGAGGCATACCGGCGCCCCGAGCCTGACCGCCGCTTCGGCAATGTTACGGCCCACGCCGCCGGAGCTCTGCCATACCCGTCCCGGGTTCGAGGTGGCGCGGTGGAACTCTTGCTCGGAGCGGGCCTTTATATCCCAGTTGATA
>DSBN01000388.1 GCA_011046055.1 Sediminispirochaeta sp.
CCTATTTTTTGGGGAAGCTGGGGCCCGACGAGCTCTCCGCTCCTACCGTGGCTTTCCCGATAATATTCTTTCTGATCCTCTTCGGTATCGGCCTGTCCGTCGCCGGTACCACTCTGATCGCCCAGTCCAAGGGCAAGGGGAGTTGGGAGAAGGTAGATTTCTACCTGGGACAGTCGACGACGATACTGATGATCACCTCGGTCCTGATCGCGCTCTTCGGTATTGCACTGACCTGCCCACTGCTCAGGCTTTTACAGACGCCGGAGGGTATTTTCGACTTTACCCGGGACTACATGCTTATAATATTCACCGGGATGCCCTTTATGTTCGGATTCCTGGTGCTGCAGGCGGCGATGCAGGGGATCGGCAAGACCATGGTGCCCCTGGCGATACAGGCGGCCACGGTGGCGCTGAACGTCGCTCTGGATCCTTTTTTGATATTCGGCCTGGGCTTTTTCCCGGCCCTGGGGGTGCAAGGGGCGGCGGTGGCGACGGTGACCGCCCGGGCCCTGGGCTCCGGGGCGGCTTTTGCGCTGCTGATTAGCGGACGCTACGGCATGCGGCTGCGCTGGGCCAATATGCGGCCGGAGGCGAGGTCGGTGCGTCTGTTCTTGAGAATCGGGCTGCCCTCCTCCTTCGGGCAGGCTGCTGCGGCTTTGGGCTTCACGGTGCTGCAGGGAATCGTCAATTCTTTCGGTACGGCGGTGATCGCCGCCTTTGGGGTGGGCAACCGACTGATCGGGCTGTTCAACATGCCCGCCATGGGTATTTCCCGGGCCACCACCTCCCTGGTGGGGCAGCACCTCGGCGCCGGCGAGCAAGACAAGGCCAAGGAGACGGTGGTGTTGAGTATCATTGTGATACAAACGCTGTTGATCCCGACAATGACCCTGACCTTCTTCTACGGCAGCTCATTTGTACGGTTTTTCGTTGATGATCCTGAGGCGATACGCTACGGGGCAGAGCTGTTTCGGGTGGTCGCCCCGTCGGTGGTCTTTTTTGGCTTTTTCCACGCGGTCACTGGGGGGCTGCAGGGAGCCGGCGATACCAAGCCGGTGATGTACCTGAATATCTCCCGGCTGTGGCTGCTGCGGCTTCCGGTGGCTTACTTTCTCTCCTTCATCGTCGGAATCGGACCTGCCGGCATTTGGTGGGGGATGTTTTTCTCCAACTCTCTTACCGCGGCGATAGGGCTTTATTATCTTAGAAGGGGAACCTGGGTCGATGTGCTCAGTCCAGAAGAAGTCTAAAGAGAGGAGGAGCATATGCAGCACCATTTACGGAAATTCGACAAACGTCTGCGGGCGCTGTTCGACGAAGTGGACGACTATCTGGAGGACAAATACGGCGATCGCTACCCGCTCCACCCGCGGCGGGCGAAGAGGGGCAGCACCTCGAGCAAGGCCCACGACGGGCTGTTCAACGTGGGGGCGGCCTTCAGCGCCGGCTATGGATCGGAGCACGGACGGGGCTACGTCATCGACGTGGACATGGTCACTCTGGCGAAGGTCCCCGATGATGTGGAGGAGATGATCGAGGACGATGCGGTGGAATTTGTCCGGAAAAAGTTGCCTGAATACTTTCCCGAGCGGGATCTCTCCGTCCGCCGGGACGGCCGCACCTTCAAGATCTCCGGCGATCTGAGCTTGGGGAGGCTGTAAGGGCGAATCCGGCGCCGCGGGTATATTGTAGGTAAAAAGCTTCGTACCACTGAAGAGCAGTCAAAAAAAAGCCCCGCCGGATCACCGGGGGGCACAAACAGAAAAAGAAGGCTTGTTCGTTCTACATATGCTTCCAAAACTTGTAGTTGTTTCTCTCGATCTCTTCGAGACTGGGCATCACAAAGCACTTGGTTTGATTGCCTTTGGCAAAGTTGAAACCCCGGCGGATGTAACGGTAGGAGCTCTGATCGATGGAGCTGTCCAGACAGAGTCCCTTGGTGTGTTTCTCCGGTGAGTTCTTGAGCTCCCGATAGGCGTCGCGAAGCCGGGAGGGGTGGATGCTCTTGATCGGTGCCTCTTTGAAGGGGTGTTTCTCAAACTCTTCGACAAAATCGTCCACATCCAGGTCGATCTGGGTAAAAAAGAGCGCTGGAGCCCCTTTGGGATTGTCCGGGCCGGTGATGTACTGGCCGAAATCCTTCACCGAGTAGTCGCTGAGCACCAGCATCCGCAGAGGAGCCATCTCGGCGTAAATCCTGATCTGACCCGAGTTCTCCTCAGGGCCTTCGCACTTCTCCGACGGTAGCGACAGAATGTCTCCCTCCGGGGTTACCAGATGGAGCGTAAGGATGGCCTCCAGGTCCATGTGTTCGAGTACCCGGTAGCTGGAGATGAACTTGGTGGCCTTGGGCCGACCGTCATCCGGATGGGGGACCAGCTCTTTCATCATATCTTCGATGGGGAAGTAGGGGTGACGGAACGCGGGATCGACCTCGGCGAAGATTACCTTGCCGCTGTGGTAGCGGGACGACCCGGATGTGTAGTGATCCGCGAATTGGCTTGGATCGAGTTGCGAGCCCACCAACGCGAGGTTGGGGTGCAGTATCAGGTACATTCTCTTCTCGTATTCCATCCTATCCTCCAAAAAACGATTTGAGCATCGGTGCAATAACCAGCGACACTACTGCCATCAGCTTGATAAGGATGTTCAGTGCCGGTCCGGCGGTGTCTTTGAAAGGATCGCCCACGGTGTCTCCGACCACCGCAGCCTTGTGGGCGTCCGAACCCTTGCCGTTGGTACTCCGTTCTTCGATCATTTTTTTGGCGTTATCCCAGGCTCCTCCGGTATTGGACATGAAGATCGCCAACACAACGCCCGATGCGGTCACACCGATCAGTAGTCCGGCGAGCATGTGAATACCACCGATAAAGCCGATCAACACGGGAGTGATAGCGGCCACAATACCAGGAAGCATCATTTTTTTCAATGCCGCGGAGGTACTTATTTCCACGCACTTGCGGTAATCCGGTTTCTCCGTCTCATCAAGTATTCCCGGTTTTTCCCGGAACTGACGGCGGACCTCCTCGATCATGGAGAAGGCCGCGTCTCCTATGGCGTTCATGGCCATGGAGGAGAAGAGGTAGGGAATCACCGCGCCGAAGAGCACCCCGGCCAGCACCGGTACGTCCATCAAATCGATCATCTCTATTCCCACCTCCTGGCGGAAGGCGGTAAAAAGGATGATCGAAGTGAGCGCCGCCGAGCCAATGGCGAAGCCTTTGCCGATGGCGGCGGTGGTGTTGCCGACGGCGTCCAGCTTGTCGGTGATCTGCCGTACCTCCGGAGGAAACTCGGACATCTCCGCCAGTCCGCCGGCGTTGTCGGCGATGGGTCCGTAGGCGTCGACGGCCAGCTGGATTCCCAGGGTCATTAACATACCCAGGGAAGCGATGGCGATGCCGTAGAGGCCCGAGAGGGCCGAGCCGCCGAGGATGGCCACCAGAATCAGTATCATCGAGGGGAAGGCGCTGAGCATTCCCATACCGATCCCGGTGATGATGTTGGTGGCCGTTCCGGTCTCACTGGCCCGCACAATAGCGTTGACGGGCTTTTTGTCAGTACCGGTGAAAAACTCCGTGAGCAGCCCCAGGCTGATCCCCGCGCCCATACCCAGCAAAGCGGAGAAAAAGACCCGGTAGGGGTTGATTTCGGTGGTCTCGGTCATCGCGGAACCGTCGCCGAGGACCAGCATCGCGGCGCCGAAGGCCATGACCGCCGCGATGGCCGCCGCGCCGAAGGTTCCGGAGTTCAACGCCACTTGGGGCGACTTGCCCGGTTTTATACGTACAAAGAAGACTCCTATAATCGAGGCGACGATGCCGATGACCGCCAGTACCAGGGAAAACAGCAGGGCGCGAAATTTCATCTCCGGCGAACCGACCACGGCGATACCCAGGATCATCGAACCGACGATGGAGCCGACGTAGGATTCGAAGAGGTCGGCCCCCATACCCGCTACGTCGCCGACGTTGTCGCCTACGTTGTCGGCGATGGTTGCCGGGTTGCGGTGGTCGTCCTCGGGGATACCCGCTTCGACCTTTCCCACCAAGTCGGCGCCCACGTCCGCGGCCTTGGTGAAGATGCCCCCTCCCACACGGGCAAAC
>DSBN01000216.1 GCA_011046055.1 Sediminispirochaeta sp.
ATCCTCCCGATATCTTTAATAAATATAATAAGCTATTATAACTCGAAAAACCGTGATCTATGTTACACTTTTCTCCGCCCTGGTAGAAAAGTCCGGCCAAAGGTTTTATATTAAACGGGTGAGTGTGGATAAAAATAGGGGCAACAAGAGAAAGACCGAACTGCTGGCACCCGCCGGAAGTCTGGAGACGGCCATAGCCGCCTTTCAAAGCGGTGCCGACGCGGTCTACCTGGGGATGGACAAGTACAACGCCCGTATTCCCGCGGAAAATTTCGGTTTCGACGAAGTGTCGAAACTGGCGGCATACGCCAAAAAACACGGAAAAAAATACTACCTGACCCTCAATACCCTCCTGAAGGACGGCGAGCTTCCGGATGCGGCCCGTATGCTGGCGGAGGTGGAAGAGTTGGAGCCGGACGCGGTTATTGTGCAGGACATCGGGGTATTGCGGCTCATTCGCGAGTTTTTTCCTCGTATTCCGATCCACGCCTCCACTCAAATGGGTATTCACAACAGTGCCGGTGTCCAGCTGGCCGAGCGACTGGGGATCGAGCGGGTCATTTTGGAGCGTCAGGTGAGCCTCGACGAATTGCGGAGTATCGCTCGGGCCGCCACGGTGGAGTTGGAGGTCTTCGTGCACGGCGCCCTCTGCTGCTCCCTCTCCGGCAGGTGCCTCTTCTCCTCGTGGATAGGCGGGTGGAGTGGCAACCGGGGACGCTGCAAGCAGCCCTGTCGCCGGCGTTATTACTACGGAAAAAAGGGAAGTCAGAAGGCGGGCTTTCTGTTTTCCACCCAAGATCTGTACAGCCTCGATTTGATTCCCCAGCTGGTGGACATTGGAGTTTCCTCCTTGAAAATCGAGGGACGTCTGAAAAAAGCCAACTACGTCCAGAGCGTGGTCAGCGCCTATCGGATGGTCTTGGACTCTTCCGAGGACAAACTTCCTACCGTCCTGAAACAGGCCAAGCAGGTACTGAGCGACTCCTACGGGCGGCGCTGGAGCCACGGTTTCGCCACGGCGGAGGATATGGAGACGGTGGTGCAACCGGAATCCTTGGGAGTATCAGGTATGCTGGTGGGCAAGGTACTGGGAAAGAACGGGCGTCGCCTGCGGGCATCGCTGAACCGCCGACTTTATCTAGGCGACCGGGTCAGGGTGCAGAGTACCGACGGCGGAGAGAGCCCCTCCATCACCATCACCTCCTTGTACCAACACGGAAAAAAGGTCCGAACAGCTTCCAAAGGTGAGGTGGAGATTCCCTCCGACAGGGAGTTTTCCGAAAAGGGAATGCTGTACAAGGTGGGGCGAATCGTGAAGCGAAGCGGCCCGGGGATCGAGGATTTACCACATTTTCAAAGCGAACGCTCGCTCTCTCTGACGGTCACTGTTCGTGCCGGAAGGCTCGACCTTTCGTTGCGGCGGGGCGAAGAGACCATCGTCGACTGGCAACGAGAGATCGAGTCCCAGGAGGCGAAAAAACGCGCCTTGGACCGGCAGGCGCTGGAGGGAGTTTTCGGCGCCACCGGTATCGATGGGGTGAGGCTCTACCAGTTGAATGTGGATGTCGAAGCGGGGCTTTTCGTTCCTCTCAGCCATTTGAAAGAGCTACGTCGGGAGTTCTGGGTCCATGCACGGGCTCTGATACCGGAAGACGGTCCCGAGGAGGACCGACGGAGGAGGGAACAAGAGCTTGCTGGAAGGATCAGCGCGCTGTTTGACGGAATGGCTGCCCAGGCGCCGCAGGGGCGGAAGGCCAATGAGCTCAGTTGCGCCGGCAGCAAGAAGAAGCGGGGCGACTGTGGGATCAAGGTGGATGAGCTCTATTCCTTCGACCGTACTACCGACGAGGTCGAGTTGCCCCATTTTATCGCCGAGGGCGCTCTGGACACCGTGAGGAAAAAAATCGACCTGGCTCTGAAGTCGGGAATTCGACGCTTTAGAATCACCGACCTCAGCAACTTGAGTCTGTTGCGGGAGCATTCGGATTATTTCAAGGAGCTGATTATCAGCAGCTCTTACCCGCTGCCGGTGTGCAATAGTCTGGCGGCGCTGGAGTTGAAAGACTTGGGACTTTCGAAGGTTCAAGCCTGGATCGAACTGGATCGGCCGGCGGTGCTGAGTTTGCGGCAACACAGTCCCGTGCCGGTGGAGTTATTCAGCTACGGCCGCCCCTTTATTCTGGCGACCCGAGCGAAGATTGCCGCCGCTGGGCGCATCAACGACCCCCGGGGGAGGAACTTCTTGCTGGAGTACTCGGGGACCGACAAGATCACCTATCTCTACCCCTACGAAGTGCTCGAGCTTCCGTCCACGCGGGATGGACATGAGTTTCGAGATTTTCGGCATTTGGGTGAGGTAGAGAAACAGACGAGCAGTTTCAACTTCGAAACGGAATTTATTTAAGCAGCTCTTTTATTCTAAGAGAAGACGATGTAGGATATATTTACGAGGGTGGATGTTATGGGGAATATTCAAGACGTGGGACGAAAGATTTTTTTTCTTTATCCCCACAGTGTTATTCAAGAAGAACTGGTCGAACACATTATTCGCAACGAATACGAGGTGTATCTGGTCAATGACCACCAACGTCTGATTCCTATACTGCAGAAGTATCCCGATTCGATTCTGTTCATCAACATCGATGAGCGTATGAAGGAGCCCGACTGGGAGCGCTACATCAAATCCCTTATGAACTCTGAAAAGACCAAGGGGGTGCAGATAGGAATTCTGACCTACAACGAGGACAAGGAGCTGGCACGGAAGTATTTGATGGATTTGATGGTTCCCGGTGGTTACATTCAGCTCAAGCTCGGGTTGAAAGAGAGTACCAAAATCATCCTCAAAACACTCCAGGTTCACGAGGCCAAGGGCAAGCGCCGCTTTGTCCGAGCCCGCTGTTCCGCCAACATTCCGACCGAGTTCAACGTCGAACTTTTCGGAAAAATGCACGACGGCTACGTCCACGACATCAGTACCGCCGGTATGGCCTGCCGTTTTCGACAGGATATCGATCTGCCGGTGAAGACCGAATTGAACCGAATGCAGCTCAAGCTGCGAAGCCGTATTGTAATGGTCAGCGGCATCATCGCCGGGCGGAGAAATACCGAAGAGGGGACGATCTACGTAGTGATCTTTACCGACTACATCTCCAGCCAGGCGAAGGACCGAATTTCCAACTTCGTCTACTACACCCTGCAGGCGGAGTTGAAAAAAGAGATGGACAAGGTCAATGTCGGCTAAGGGGCTTCCTCCGGGACACACCGGATCAGAGGGTCCGATTCACGCTCCTCTTAATTGACGGTATTGGAAAGTTTCCTTAGACTCTTGATATGAAAGAGACACTGAATCTGAAACAGGGACGCTTCACCGATGCTGATACCAGAGAGTTGGAAACGGCGGCTCGGGTAGCAATCGAGGAGTCTTTGAAGCTCAAACGCAACGAGAGAGTATTGATCGTGGCCAATCCGCCAAAAGAGTCGCTCCATGTGGCCCAAGCGCTGTACAATGCGGCCCTGGACGCTGGGGGGACTCCTATCCTCCTGCTCCAAGGGGTGAAAAAGCAGCTCGACTTCGCCGATGAGGCGGTGATCAAGTCCCTCGGTACCGAGCCGGATGTCTTCATTTCCATCAGTACCGGCAGACTGGGCAAGGACCGCTGGGCTATCAAGGAGCCCTACAAACTGGATGGGAGAAGTTACGATCATATTTTTCACTACCTCATGGCCGCAAAGAAACTGAGGGCCTTCTGGTCACCCATGGTCACCCGGGAGATGTTCCGTCGAACCGTACCCGTCGATTATGAGCGTTTACGCCTCGAGGCTCGGGCTTTGAAGTCGGTTTTGGACGCCGCGACGGAGCTGCGTATAAGCAGTCCCGCCGGAACGGACCTCCGGATGGGGATCCGCGGACGTGAAGCCTTCGTCGACGACGGAGACCTCTCCCAAGCAGGTGCGGGGGGGAACCTCCCGGCCGGTGAAACCTTTATCAGCCCCGAGCTTCTCTCCTCCGAGGGAACGATCGTTTTTGACGCCAGCCTCTCTTTTCACGACGGAGAGGCAATCGCCGAGAATCCGGTCAGGGTAGAAGTGAAAGAGGGCTTTG
>DSBN01000268.1 GCA_011046055.1 Sediminispirochaeta sp.
CAAATAGAGAAGATTACGAAAGTCTTTCCTTCCGGTAAATTCGATTTTAGAATTGAATTTTGATTTTGGATAATCTATTCTAAGGAGGATGACAAATATTTTACCTATTGCCGGGGGGAAAGGCGGAGTCGGTAAGACACTTTTTGCCGCCAATTTGGGAATAGCCCTGGCTCAAGCCGGAAAAACCTGCGTTCTCATAGATCTCGACTTGGGCAGCTCCAATCTGCACACCTGTTTGGGGATAAAAAACACCAACTCGGGAATCGGCAACTACATCTACAAGCAGGAGAGCAGCTTCGACGCCCTGCTCATTCCCACGGAGATAAACCGCCTCTTTTTCGTACCCGGAGACTCTCTGCTGCCCGGCACGGCGAACCTCCCCTATTTCAGCAAAAAGAAGATCATCCGCGATATCCAAAAACTAACCGCCGATTTCGTGATCATCGACCTCGGCGCGGGGAGCAGCTACAACGTACTGGATTTTTTTCTCACCGCCTCTTCGGGCTTGATAGTCTCCACACCGGAGACCACTTCGATCTTGAGCTCCTACTCCTTCATCAAAAGCACCGTCTATCGGCTGCTCACCCGGAGTTACCCCCCAAAAAGCATCGCCCGTCAGATTGTCCACGACTTTTTCACCAAGCCCATCGAAGGAGACTCAGTCACTTCGGATCGACTGTTTCAGCTCTTGGATGGGTCCGAAACGGGGACCGGCGAGACCGCCCGCCGCCAGCTGAACTCCTTCTTCCCCCGAATTGTTTTGAATATGGGGCGTTCCAACCGAGACTTCGCCCTTGGAGCCAAGCTCCGGCAGATCAGTGAAAAGAACCTCGGAGTCCCTATGGAGTACATCGGTTTCTTACCCAAGGATGAGAGAGTCGCCGAATCCATTATTACCCGTACCCCCTACATTCTGGCCGAGCCCGATGCCCCTTACTGCAAGGCCGTCCAGCTCACCGCCAGGAAACTCATCAGCACCCAGCACCACGAAATACCCCGTCTCTTCGAAGGAAGCGACGAAGACCTCGAAGAACTGAAGGAGCAGTTCTACCAGCACTCCACCGACTGATCGACGCTGCAACGCCGATAGTCGGTTTCGACTAGGGATAGTTTCTTTTGAATCTTTTGATCCTGGGATAGGCGTTCAGAGACAGATCGGAGACGCTGCCTTGACGTAGGTAGTGGTATCCGAGTCCAGCGATCATCGCCGCGTTGTCGGTACACAACTCGAGGGCTGGGAAGACCGCTTCCACCCCCTCAATATCCGTGAGCTCTCGGCGCAGACGCGAGTTGGCCGCCACTCCTCCTCCAGCAACGATTCTCTTCAAACCCGTATGGAGCAGCGCCTTTTTGACCCTCTTCACCAACATACCAATCGCCGCCCGCTGGAATGAGGCGGCAATGTTTTCGGGGCTCTTCTCCGATTTTCCATCCCAGAACTGCTCCAGCTGGTTGATCACCGCCGTTTTGAGCCCCGAATAGGATACATCGAAGGGGTGGTGCCCCTTGTGCAGTGACGGATCGGGGAAGTCGAAGGCGCGCTCGTATCCTTGCTGACTCAAGCGGTCGATCACCACCCCGCCGGGATAACCGAGCTGGTAGTGTTTAGCCACTTTGTCGAAGGCCTCTCCGCAGGCGTCGTCGATAGTCGTTCCCAGGACCGTGATCTGGTCAAAATCGTCGACCCTGGATATCACCGTGTGACCGCCGGAAACCAGAAGCCCGAGATAGGGGTACTCGATCCTCCTTTCCAAATGGGGCGCGTACAGATGTGCGAGAATGTGATCCACCCCGACGAAGGGCAGGCCCCTGGCCAAGGCCAGACCCTTGGCGAAGTTGAGACCCACCAGTAGAGAGCCGACCAATCCAGGCCTGTTGGTCACCGCCACCGCGTCGATATCCTCGAGCCCTAGCCCGGCGCTCTTTAGCGCCTGTTCCGCCACTCCGACGATCCATTCGGTGTGCATCCGCGAAGCTATTTCCGGGACCACCCCATCGTAGGGCCGGTGCAGATCTATCTGAGAAGCGATTTCGTTGCTCAGCACCCTGCGTCCGTCTTCTACGACGGCTACCGAAGATTCATCGCAGGAGCTCTCAACTCCCAAGACCAGCATTGTCTTCCTCCAGTCGAAACAAGTTGGACAGATAGTCGAATTCAAAACCCCGCCCTTGTACCTCTTGGTAACGCTGGGAGAGTACGGCTGCCAAGGCCTGACTCCATACATGACCGATCAGTATTGCGTATCCCCTCTCCTCGGCGATTCTCAACCCCTCATCCAGCGCCGCGGCGATATCCTCGGGACGGGAGCTGTTGTCTAAAAACACATCTCTGATGGCAAAAGGTCGTCCCATCCTCCGGCCTACCCGGTCGACCACGCTCTCGGAGCTCGTCCGACTATCGAGAAAGAACATCCTCCTGTCAAACTGCTCTAAGCTTCGGTACAGAGCTTCCACAAGGACCTCGTCGGCGGTGGCTCTGGATCCCATGTGGTTGTTCAGCCCCACCGCCTCGGAAAGAGACCCCAGGTTGGATGTGACAAGCTTGCTGACTTCCTCCGGCTCCATGGAGACATAAATCGCTCCCGGTCCCGGGTCCTCATCGCCCACCGGCTCCATCGGCTGGTGGAGGATGAGCTCCTGTCGGGATTCTAAAATCTTAGACTGAGCACTGAGGCTGTGATCGAGCTGGGGGAGCACCGCGAAGGTCATGGGAATGGGAATTTCTAAAAAGTAATCAAGCTGACCGGTGTTGTAACCCACATCATCGATCACCAGATAGAGGGTTTTCTTCGCTGAAGGTGCTTCTTCCGCAGCTTCGCCCTGATCGAACCGCCTATCCGGATCCTTCGGTTCTTCCGCTGCTTCCGGCTCTGAAGTCTCCCGGGGTATCACCGTCCGCGGAGGCTCCTCCTTCCCAATTTCTTGCGGCGCTTCCTGATCCCTGGGAAGTATGGCCAGAGCCAAGAGAAGGAGAACAACAATCGCCGTGAGGTAGAGAAAAGCCCAGCGCACCCGCTCCTTTTGGCTGAGCCTCTTTCTTTTTTTCTTGGTCTTTTTGGAGTCTTGTCTTTTACTCTGCTTGTTACTCTGTTTTTCGTTCAACTATTGCCACCGTGGGGCGCCCCCCCCGGTGGAGGGTTCACCCGTACATATACTCTTTTATCTCTTCGGAATGCCGGCGTAGCTTCTTGATAGCCTTCATCTCTATCTGCCGGACCGTTTCTGGGGAGATACCCAGCTCTTCCCCGATTTTTTTGAGGGTTGCCTTCTTGCCTCCGTAGAAGGAGAAACGGTACAGCAGTACCTTCCGCTCCTTCTCCTGAAGGTGCTTCAGGAACCGCATTGTATCTTCTTGGGCGCATTTACGCAACAACTCGGTATCCGGTTGATAGGTGGTATCCTCGTACAGGTCTCCCAGGCGTACATCTCCGTCTTCGTCCTCCCAATCCAGGGATACTATCGGATTGGCTGAGCTCAAGAGGGCCGTTACTTCCTCCGTTTTGACCCCCAGATCCTGAGCGATCTCTTCGAGACTGGGCTTGTGTCCGTTCTGTTGGCTGTAGGAGTAGTGGTATTTTTGAATTTTCCGCAGCAGCTCTTCTTTGCGGTGAGGGAGCTTGATATGCCGTTGGTTTTTGGCCAAAGCGCGGACAATCGATTGGCGGATCCACCAGGCCGCATAGGTGGAGAAGCGTACGTTCTTCCGATAGTCGTATTTTTCGGCGGCCTTCATCAGCCCGATGTTTCCCTCCTGCACCAGATCCAGAAAACTCATCCCGGAAGTCAAATAGGATCGTGCGATCTTGACCACCAGTCGGAGGTTCGATTGAATCAGCCGGGCCAAAGCCTCTTGGTCGCCCTTCTGTATTGCTTTGGAAAGTTTGATTTCATCTTCAAAGCTCAACAGGGACTGGTTTTTAATCGAAGAGAAGTAGTTCTGCAGGGCGTCTTTTTGGACGTTATCTTGTGCTTTACGTTGTTTGTCTCTTTTTTCTGCCAGGTTCATATCTACCCTCCGTCCATTGTTAAGCAACTTTCATGCCAAAAACAACAAGTAACGAAGGGGATGTCTTTTCA
>DSBN01000089.1 GCA_011046055.1 Sediminispirochaeta sp.
CATCTACGTTGTCTCTAATAATGGGCAGGGTGTAGTGATTCTCCTTGCCGATCCCCCCCAACAAGGAGTCAGCCAGGGTGTTCTTCTCCTCCACCGCCACCGGTTTACCGGCTTTGAGACTCTCCAGCATCGCCGGCGACTGCTCTATCGATACGCCGACCACGTGCATGTCCGGTCTGATCGCCTTCGCCGCCATCGCCACGCCGGCCAAGAGTCCTCCTCCAGATAGCGGAACCAGCAGCAGGTCCAGCTCGGGCTCCCGCAGTAGCATCTCCAGGGCGATAGTTCCCTGCCCGGCGACTACAGCCGGATCGTCAAAGGGCACCACCGGTATCATGCCACGTTCGTCCATCAACTGGTAGTAGCGCTCTTCGGCTTCGTCCTGGCTCCGTCCGTAGACTTCGACCTCCGCTCCGAGCTCCCGGATCTTCTCCACCCGGTACTTGGGAACTCGCTCGGAGAGACAGACCACCGCCTTGACACCGGTGCGCCCGGAGACGAAGGAGACCGCCTTGCCGTGATTGCCGGTGGAAAAAGTGATCACCCCTCGGTTCCTCTGCTCGGGCGCGAGGCCGAGAATCTTGTTCGATGCGCCCCGAACCTTGAAGGCGCCGGTGTTCTGTAGGGACTCCAGCTTCATTTTGACCGAGGCGGCCCCCGCTTGACGGGCAAGCGGGGCGGCCTCGAAGAGGGGAGTCTCCCAGATCATATCTTTGATTCTGCGCTGGGCCTCGAATACTTCTTGCAGGCCCGGTAGTTTCTGCGACATCCCTTGTCACTCCTCTAATACGAAAATAGTCGTACCCGGCTATTTTCGTTGTTTCGATTGCCGCGAAGCGGCATGAGAAAACTACTTGGTGAACATCTTCATCGGATAGTCGTAGAAGCTTTCGTTGCCGTTCTCCGTGAGATAGATGGTGGCGTCGATCTCGAAGCCCACATCGTCGTACCAGATACCCGGGATCAGATGAAGCGCCATGTTCTTCCGCAGCACCGTCTTGTCTCCAGGCCGCAGGCTAATGGTCTGTTCACCCCAGTCGGGGGGATAGTTTACACCAATGGAGTATCCGAGACGCGACTCTTTGACGATGGTCGAGTGGGATATCGCCTCACGCCACTTGGCTTCCACATCTTCGGCGGTGATGCCCGGCTTGATGAAGTCCAGGGTCTTCTGCAGACCGTCCATGACCACCTCGGCGGTATCTTTCATCAGCTGGGGCGGGTTAGAGCCGAGAAAAATGGTCCTGGCGATAGGGGCGTGGTAGTGACGGTAAGCGCCGGAGAGCTCAAGCAGGACCGCTTCGTCCTTCTCGTAGACCTTCTCCGACCAGGTCAGGTGGGGGGTCTTGGTCGCCTCGCCGGCCATCATCAGGGGAACGATGGCGGGATAGTCCCCGGCAAACTGATCGGTGCCCTTGTACTGTGTTCGGGCGATCTCGGCGGCGGCGTCGCACTCGCGGACTCCGACGTTGATGTTTTCTATTGCCGTGTCCATGACCTTCACCGCGATGAGTCCCGCCCGCTTCATCAGCTCGATCTCGGCGTCGGACTTCACCGCTCGAACCCAGTTCACCAACACGTTGCCGTCGACGAACTTGGCGTTGGGCAGGTCCTTCTCCAATTCGACGTATGAGCGGTGGGTAAAGTAGAATTGGTCCATCTCGACTCCGACCGTTCCCTTGTCCCAGCCCTTCTCCTTGATCACGTCGGCCACGAAGTTCATCGGGTGCCGTTCGGTGGAGTGGACGTAGTGGTCCGCGTATTCGCGGATGTTGTCTTCGCTCAGATAGGTGGTGATCCGGGCGCCGTTGGCGTCCATTCCTCTCCCCAGCCACATGGGCTCTTCCTGCTGCAGGGAGACCAATAGACACTGGTGCACGTAGAAGCTCCACCCGTCGTAGCCGGTGAGGTAGTTCATATTTGCCGGCTGGCTGACTACCAGAAGGTCGATTCCTTTCTTCTGCATCGCCTCTTTGGTCTTGCGTACCCGTTCGCTGTACTCAGCCTTTTCAAAAACTGGCATAACGCCTCCTTCGTCACATGAATTGTGATTTAATTGAATTTTTTATGCAGTAAGGGCCCGATGACCTCCCTTCGAGGGAGCTACATGAAACCCTCGTACTTTCTTTTGACCACCGCGGAGTAGACGTAGTCGATCATACTCAGGTAGTCGAACACCGGGAGTCCCGTCGCCTCGCGGACCGCCGTTCCGTAGGGCGGCAGCAGGCTGCACTCAAGCAGCAGGGACCTCACCGCTGGGTCTCTTTTTTGTATTTTCTCTACCGCTCCCAAGACTTCCGCCTCGACCAGCTCCGGGTCCAGCCCCCCCTTTTCTTCAAAGACGGCCCTGGCGAAGTGACTGGTATCCTCCAGCCCTTCGATCACCAACTCCCCCGGATCTGGAACTCCCGCGGTCCTCAGAAGCTCCTCGGTGAGAGAGCGAGAATTCGCGGTTACCACACCGATTTTTGAACCCGACGGTTGGGTGAGTCTGATAAAGGGGATCTGCAGCAGGCTGGAGAGAAAGACCGGTACCTCCACTTCCCTGGCGACCCGGTCTTGGTACAGGGCCATGAAGCCGCAATCACCGGTGATGGCTCGGACCCCTTCGGCCTCAAGACTCTTCGCTGCCCGAACGAGGTCCTCCACCACCGTCATATCGTGTTTCATGATACGCGCCACCGAGAAGCCGGGTACCCGCTGAAAGCGGACCGGATAGCTATAGGATGTGGCATTGGCCACGTCCCCCGGTATATAGGGGACGTAGTTTTCCAGAAGCAGTATCCCGATCGCCTCACCATAACTCACCTGTCCCGGTTTTACCTGGTAACGCATCTCTCACCTTCCTCTTCTACTGAGTAAAGGAGGTATTCGGCAGCCAGAGGGCCAGGTCCGGGAACAGAATGATCAGGATCGTGGTCAGTATCAGCATCAGTATAAAGGGCGGAGTGTGCCGTATGACCTCCCAATAGGGCCTCCGGAATATCAATTGGGCGGTAAAGATGTCGCATCCGAAGGGAGGAGTGGCCGAACCGATCGCCGCCTGGAGAGTTACCAATACACCCAAAAAAACGGGATCCACACCGGTGCTCAGCACGTAGGGGGCAAAAATCGGGGTGAGAATATAGATGGCGACGATGGGGTCGACAAACATACAGGCGATGAAGTAGGAGATGACCACCAGAATAATGACCCACAACTGGGTGGGGTCCGGTCCGATGATGCCCGGCATGATCATCTGCGGCAGTCGCACAAAACTGAGGTACCAGCTGAGAGCCTGCCCGGCGCCGACCAGGATGAACACCACTCCGGTGATAATACCGGTGTCCAAAAATGAGTTGATCAGCTTTTTGATCGTCATCGTCCGATACATGACGATTTCAAGAAACAGCGCGTAGGCGACCGCTGCGGCCGCGGCCTCGGTGGGACTGAAGATACCCGAGTAGATTCCACCGACGATAATCAAAGGAAAGCCGAGTACCAGGACTCCTTCCTTCATGGCGGTCTTTCTCTCTTCCCAGGTAGCCTTGGGCAATACTCCCACTTTTTTTCTCTTTGAATAAAAATATGAATACAAGGAAAACATGATCAAAATCATGATTCCTGGAATAATTCCGGCGAGAAATAGTTTTCCGATTGAAGTACTAGTAACAACTCCGTAAACAATAAAGCCGATACTCGGCGGTATCAAGAAGGCGATGTCGCTGGAGTTGATGATCAATCCCAGGGTGAAGGGGCTGTTGTAGCCGGCCTTGAGCAGCATCGGCCTCATAGTACCGCCGATAGCGGCAACCGTCGCCTGGGTAGAACCCGAGACCGCACCGAAGAGGGTACAGGAAGCGCTGGTAGTAATAGCCAAGCCTCCAGGAATATGGCCCAAAAAGGCCTTCACCATATTGATCAGCCTCGGAGCCGAATGCCCGGAAGTCATGATGCTCGCCCCCAAGATAAACATCGGGACAGCCACCAAAGCCGGCGGGGTCATGCCGGTTACCATCTGCTGCACGATAACGGAAAAGTTAAAACTTGGAAACGCTAAATTAAGATGCAGTATTAAAGAGCCCAGGAG
>DSBN01000068.1 GCA_011046055.1 Sediminispirochaeta sp.
GGGTGGACGGTCAGGATCTGGTCGGAAAATACGCCTTCGGAGTCCTGGGCTGCGTGAACTCCTACCAGGACAACGTGCTCTGCGGTTACGGCAAGCATTGCCGTGCCTGTCGGCTGCTGAACGCCATTCAACAGGCCTTCGAGAGGGACCAGGGCTTCCGCGACGTGGAACACCGATTGCGGGTGCTGCGGGACGGTTCGCCCGAAGAGCTGGTACTGCTGGCCTCAGGCACCCTGTTTGAGGGGAAGGAGGGACGCCGTCTTCTGGTAGCCCTCCAGGACATCAGTAAGTTTAAAACGATCGAGCAGGAGCTGCGGGAATCCCGGGAGGCGGAAAAAACCGCCCACAAGTCCAAGTCGATGTTTCTCTCCATGATGAGCCACGAAATGCGAACTCCCCTGAACGCGGTACTCGGTTTCGGAGAGCTGCTCAAAATGGAGGGGCTCCCCGAATCCCGACATCGGGAGCTGCTCGACGACATGCTCAAGGCCGGACGACACCTGCTGGAGCTAATCAACGACAGTCTGGACCTGGCCAAAATAGAATCTGGAGAGTTCCAGGTGGAGGTTCAGAAGGTCGATATCCTGGGGGTGATCGAAGAGTCGCTGAGTCTGCTGCGGGGAAAGGCGAAAAAGAAGGGAATTCGGTTCGAGATAGATATTGAATCGGATGAGCCGCCGCTTGCCGCGGATCGCCGCCGACTGAAGCAGGTCCTGCTGAACCTGGTGGGCAACGCGGTGAAGTACAATCGTCCGGAGGGGAGAGTCCTTCTTCGCCTGGACCAAGCCCAGGAGTCGGGTCACCGGCGTATCCTGGTAGAGGACACCGGAGTGGGAATCCCCCCGGATCGGCTGCACGAGCTGTTCGAACCCTTCAAACGACTGGAGGCGGAGAAACTCAACATCGAGGGCAGTGGTATTGGTCTGAATTTGAGCAAGAGACTGATGGAGCGGATGAACGGCTCCATAGGCCTGGCCTATACATCAAAACAGGGCTCGGCTTTTTTTGTCGAGCTGCCGGTGTTTATCGAAAAGAAAACTGAAATGGAGATGGAAACGAAAACGGAGGAGAGGGATCGATGAAGATTTTCGGACGTTTGAAATTGGGGTACATTCTGATGCTGATTTTAGCCCTACCTATAGCGGGGCTTGTCTTTTTTGCCGGCAGCGGTCTGAGCGAGAGGGCATCTCGAGTCGCCGAGATGGAGAGGCTGAGGGAGCTCGCGGGCCTTTCGGTACGGATCAGCGAGCTGGTCCACGAGACACAAAAGGAGCGTGGAGCTACTTCTGGCTACCTCGGCAGTGGGGGACGGGACTTCCGACAGACCCTCGGCGAACAGCGCCGACTGACCGATCGGAGGCTGGAGGAGCTGAGGCGGGCCCTAGACGGTTTCGACCTCTCCGCGGAGGGCGGCACCATGGCGGTGAAAGTACGCAGCGCCATGGCGGCGCTGGAGGATCTGCAATCGCTCAGGTCGCGGGTAGACGATCTGTCCGCTGGGGCCAACGAGGCTATCGGATACTACACCGATATCGACACCGATTTTCTCGACGCCGTCGCGGCGCTGGGGAGCATCAGCGAGGAGGGAAGAATCGTGGGCGCCGCCTCGGCCTACGTCAGCTTCCTGCTGGCCAAGGAGCGGTCGGGGATCGAACGGGCGGTGCTCAGCAACACCTTCGCCGCCGACGGTTTCGCCGACGGGATGTATCGGCGTTTTATCTCCTTGCTCAGCGCCCAGGAGTCCTATCTGGATGTCTTCGCCAACTTCGCCACCGAGCAGCAGATGAGTTTCTACCGTCAGAAAATGAGCGCCCCGGAGGTCAACGAGGTGGCCCGTATGGAGGAGGTGGCGGCGAGCTCCGCCGAGAGCGGCGATTTCGGAGTGGATGCTTCCTACTGGTTCGATACCATGACCGCCAAGATCAACCTGCTGAAGGAGGTGGAGGACCATCTCTCCGCCGACCTGGAGGCCCTTTCGGACCAACTGCAATCCGCCGCCATGGGCGATCTGCTGCTCTTTCTGTCCATCACCGTGGGGGTGCTTCTGTTGACCGCCTTCATCAGCACCGTCGGAGCCCGGGAGATTCTCACTCAGTTGGGCGGCGAGCCCTCGGAGATGGAGAAAATCGCCCGGCGGGTCGCTCAGGGCGAGCTCAACATCGAGGAAGAGGGACGGAACGGAAAAAAGAAGATCACCGGCGTCTTTCAATCCCTTATGGATATGGTCGAATCGCTGCGGCAGAAGGCGGACGTGCTGGAGAAGATCGCCGGAAAGGACCTGCGGGTAGAGGTCGTGAAGGCGTCCGAGGGGGACCGGCTGGGCGACTCTATGCTGGAGATGAAGACCTCCCTCAATGAAATCCTCCTGCAGGTGGACGAGGCAGTGGACCAGGTCTCCAATGGCGCCGACCAGATCGCCCAGTCAAGCCAGGCTCTGGCCCAGGGGGCAACGGAACAGGCCAGCTCGCTGGAGGAGGTCTCCTCCAGCGTCAACGAGATCAACTCGCAGGCCAAGCAAAACGCGGACAACGCCGGAGAGGCCAACGGCATCGCCCGGTCGGTTTCCGAGTCTACCTCCGTGGGAGTCAAGCAGATGCAGGAGCTGCAGGAGGCGATGGGCGAGATAAACTCTTCTTCCGAGGAGATCCGCAAGGTGGTGAAAATCATCGACGACATCTCCTTCCAGATCAATCTCTTGGCCCTCAACGCCAACGTCGAGGCCGCCCGAGCGGGCAAGTACGGCAAGGGTTTCGCCGTGGTGGCCGATGAGGTACGGAACCTGGCGGTCAAAAGCGCCGAATCGGTGAAGGAGACCAACCGTATGGTCGAAGACACCCTCAAGGGTATCGGTCGGGGCAACGAGGCTGTGGAGAAGACCAACGCCCAGCTCCAGGAGATAGTCGAGGGGGTGGAGAAGGTCTCCACCTTCTTGGAGGAGATCGCCCACTCCAGCGGCGAACAGTCCCAGGCCATCGATCAGATAACCGACGCCCTGGAGCAGATCGACCAAGCCACCCAGGGCAATACCGCCAGCGCCGAGGAGAGCGCTTCGGCCTCGGAGGAGCTCTCCGGACAGGCTCAGGAGCTGCGCCGTATTGTCCAGCTCTTCGCTCTGGACCGCGCCGCGAACCGCCGGGAAGCGGAAGAGAGAATCGCCTTGGAGGACGGACGCGCGAACTGGTGAGGCGGCGACAAGTCGGCCTCCCGTGGAAGACTCGCTACAGCCCAGCTGGGGGGAAGGGCGGGAGGCTAGGCGATATTCGGGGTGATTTTTTTCCGCACTGTGTCACCGGAGGGAAGCTCCGGCGACTGCCGGCGTGGAAGGCTGATATAGAGGTGGGTTCCCTCCTCTTCGGAACTGGCGAAGGATATCTCTCCGCCGTGGACATCGACGATCAGCTTGGCCGAGTAGGTTCCCAGGCCCGTTCCGTGCTGTTTACCCGAGGTGATGTAGCGCTGGAAGAAGTTCGTCCTTATCTCTTCGGGGATGCTGCCCATGTTGTGGATGTCCATATTGACTCGGTCCTGCGCCCGATCTACCGTGAGAGTGACTTGGACACTGCTGCCCCGGGGTGCGGCCTCTACTGCGTTTTTCAGCAGGTTGGACAACATACTCGCCAGCTTCAGCTCTTCGCCCTCGACGATGCTCTCTTGGCCTGAAATATCTGGGGGAAAAACGTAGTCCAGCGATAGCTCTTTCAAAGTCAACTGGGAGGCGAATTCGCCCCGCAGTTCTTCGAGCACCTTGACGATATCGACGGGTTCCACCCTCAGGTGGTAGGTGCCGTCCTCCATCTGATACTGGTCGAGACTGTTGTCGATCATGTGGAGGATCTTGAAACCCGACTGTTCGATCATGCTCAGGAGTTCATCGCGACCTTCCTCAATGTCGCCGTTCAACAGCAGCTTAGCGGTACCGATGATGCCGTTCAAAGGTGACTTGAGATCGTGTCGCAGTATCTGATCGACCCGGTCCCGATTGCGGGTCATTTTTTCCAATTCCTCTTTCTGGGCCTTGATGATTCTCAATCGGTCGATACTGGTCTTGCGTAGGTAGATCTGGCGGA
>DSBN01000397.1 GCA_011046055.1 Sediminispirochaeta sp.
GCCAAGTGCCAGGCTCTGGGCCTTTCGAGTCTTGGCGCTGACGATCTCCTGCACCGCCTCGGCCCGTGTTAGATCTATCCTGCCGTTCAAAAAGCTGCGCAGACTAAACTCGCCCGGCTGGGCGTCGCGGAAACCCGCCCCTCGCAGCAGCTCCATGATCCGTTCGATACCGGGGAGACTGCCATGACAGTAGATCTCCACGCTCTCCTGCCCGGTGTAGCCGTGCCCCTGTCGGTAGAGGCCGAGGACCACTTGGTCCACCTCATCCCCCGAAGGCTCCCGCAGCGAACCGTAGAGCAGGGTATTGCTCTTGGCCTGGCGGAGCTTCTCCGGATCGGAGAAAACCTTGGCCACCGCATCGATGCAGCCCTCACCCCCGGTACGCACCACCGCCAGAGCGCTCTCCCCCCAAGGAGTGGCCAAGGCGGCGATGAGGTCGTCGGTATCGTAATGTATATCTTTCACAACGCTCAAGTATAAATCAGAGACCGGGACCTATTCAACAATCTTGTGCTATAATACCGACTATGGACGAAGCCGAAAAAAGCAAGCGAGAGTACCAAATAGCTCTGCTGACCAACATCAAAAAGTGCCGTCGGCGATCAGCGGAAAAAAGAGCCGAGCTGGACAAATGGGAGCAGCGTATCGAGTTCGCTCGCTCCATGTCGAAGGAAGATTTGGCCCTCCAGGCGGAGAAAAAAAAGGCGGAAATCCAGTTCGAGCTGGAAGAGCTGAACCAAGAAGAGCAGGAATTGACCCAAGAGCTGCGGGAGGCCCAAGTCCAAGACAACATCGAAGGGTCCATATTGAAACAAGAAGTGGACCCGGAGCTGCTGCTACGGAAGCTCCAAGAAATCGCCCCTCCCGAGGACTCCTACCATAATGAAGTAAAAAAAGCGTCGGTAGAACGGGAGCTACAGGAGCTCAAGCGCCGGCTCGATCTGGAGCAGAACGAATAAGACATGTATTAAAAAAAAACGGCGGACCCCAGTATCCCGGAGAGACCGCCGTAAAACTTTCGTCTGATTTTTCGCTCAGATCAGACCGTTCAGGGAAGACTCCGACTCAAGGCATCCCCCAGAGTCTTGCCGAACTGCTTGAAAGCCGCTGACATAGCGCTTTGGATATTCTGTCCCAAGGCTGATTTGAACAGCGAACCCGACGAGTAGAGTACCTCCTGACTCTCCAAATCGACGACCTTCACATCCCCGGAGACTTTGACCATATACCGGCTAGCATCCTCACGGAAATCGCTGATAGCCACGGTACCGTAGACCAACCTCCGGTAACGCTCCCCGTAACGAGCTCGAATCCGCTCGTAAAGCTCCGACTCGGGACCTCGCAGCAGATCCATATCCACGGGAATGCTGGAGATGGAAAAATCGTGGCTGCTGAGGCTCTCCAGTAATCCGCTGGCAGTCTCGGTTTTGTTGAGGAAGGTGCCCCCGTTGTCCAGGTCGGCGATCATCACCGCCGTGGGCACCTCCCTGGCCCGGGAGACCACGGTATAGTTGAACTGTACCCGCTTGTCCCTGACCAGTCCTTCCACCGCTTCGAGTTCGGGGTACATTTCATTGGGAACATCCTCCAAGGGCTCGAGAGCCGAAGACAGATCCAGCTCCATGCTCACCGTCTCCGGTCCGACCATTTGCGGTACCGGTCGAAAGAACTCCACCACCCCCCGTTCGTCGCTGCTCAAGCTCGCGGTGGCGACGACGGTTCTTCCGGTGTCTCTGTCGCGAACGGTTTTGTACACCGCTCTAACCGGGACTCCCGCCAAACTCAACGAATCGCTACGAGACTCGATCTTCATTCTAAAGGGCTCGGCAAAATCCTCGCGGAGGTTGGTTCTGAGGTTGTCGTTCAGTTTGCTCAGCTTGATCTCCCCGATCGCCTCTCGCGCCTTCTTCATGTTGCGCTCGTACTTCACCTTGGCGTTGTCCACATCCCCGGAAGCCGCAGCGGCTGCGGCGTTCAAGTACTGCACCGCTGCCTCGTAGTAGCTCCTCTCAGCCAGTAGCTGGTCACCCCGCAGCTCGGGGCCGGAAATCGCCTCCTGCCGCTCCTGGAAAAGGGCTTCCAGCCGCGATTTTTCGCTCAGCAGCGAAGATTTATCGTACTCACCGAGAAGGTACACGTTGACCACATTGCCCCTTCTTTCGGTGAAACTATCGACCACTCTGAAATCACCCAACCGAGCCTCGGACTCCTCCTGGATCGTTTGCGACAAGGAAGAGGTAAACTCATTCAAACTGTCGCGGGCTTCCACGGTAGTACTGCTGCTGACCTTAACTCCCAAAAACCGGGTGATCGAGGAGACCAGATCCCCCGCCGCCTGCTGACGCGCTGCAGCGGCGTCGTCGTTCGAATCAGAGCCGGCGCCGACAAAATACATCGAATCAGACGTATCCGCAGGCGGAGATACAACCCAGTCGGGTACTTTTTCTCCAGAGCTCCGCGTACCACCACCGCTGGCACAAGAAAAGAGCAGCATTGCACCAAAAACTATCAGGATACTGGTTATACTTTTTTTTCCCATTCTCTCTCACTCCTCTTCCTTATTTTATCCGTTCCTTCCCCCGATGACCGGGGAACGTCAGATCACATACCCGTATTGAAGGTTATCGAATTGCCCCTCTGATAGACCAAATACAGACCTTCGAGGCCGGCGACGGACTCGGAGACATCGTAGATGATATCCTCCAGCTCCCGAACGTCTCCGATCAGGCGTACCTCGTATTTTGCTTCCGCCGGTGAATAGGAGAGGCGGGAGATGCTCTCGACCTTGCGCTCCATTCTACGCACGAAGTCGCGCATCACCCTCGAATCCGAGGTGTTCTGCAGTACCAACTCGTATTTGATACCGTTTCGAAGCTCCTTGGCGGTGTAGTTCTCCGCCTGTCTCAAGGCCTCTTCGATGGCCTTGTAGGTGGCCGAAGCCACCGCGTTGTTCACCGCGTCGCTGGTGCTCACCGTGCTCATCGCCGGTGGTACGGTCTGATAAAAAGCCGTTCCCCGACCCGAGCCGGTGGAGGCGTCGAAGTTTTTCAGCGTCACGCTGGCGCTCCCGTAGTAACGCCCGTCCCGCTGTTCTGATTGAGTATCGATGGACACTTCAATGTAAATATCCGCGTTGAGCTTCCCAGCGATCCACTGCAGTACCGAGATGCCCTGCCCCGTCTCCGCCTCGTAGGCGGCCATCTGATCTTCCTTGATCTGCTCGACCTGATCCATGTCCACATACTCGAAGCCGTTCTGAGACAGGTACTTATTGGCCATACTCACGGCGGTGGTCGCCAGGAAGGAATCGGGAACCGACTCCTCGTTATAGTAGACCATATAGACCATTCTATCGATGATATCCTGCACCATCCGGGCTTTCTCCGGGTCCAGGGGCTGTTCTTTCACTTCGGCGGCGGCCACTTTTTGTTCCTCCGGCCCGGCGGCGCTGGTATCTTTCTCCGTGACATCTTGCTCATCAGCATCCTGGGCATAAGAAGGCCTTTGCTGATCCGGCAGCTCCACCCCCCCTCCCTGGGGAAGGACCTGGTTGCCGTACACGTCGTTGGCTCTCAGGAGGTTGCTCACCGGTTCCAGGTTGACCCGCACCCCGAGGCTCACCGTGTGGGAGCCGTCCTGCTGGGAGCGGTCGAGGATCTCCGTCGAAGAGTTTATTACAAAGCTGTTGCTGTTTTTGTCATAGGAGAAAAGCTCCTCTATCTGAGCTTTCTTGGCCATCGCCGTCGGCAGACCCAGGGCATCTTGCACCGCCTTTCGTACCGCATTCATCTTCGCCCTGTTCAAAGCCTCGGTTTGGCTCTGACCGCTTCCACTGGCATAATACATGGGCGTCCCGCTGACCTCGGGGGCGGTCATTTTTTCTGGAGCCCCCGCGGCACCGTCGGTCGGCCTTCCGCCACCGGTAGCACAGGAGAAGAGAACCAAAACCAAGATCCCCACGGAAGACAGCCGTAGAAACAAACTCATTTTCATATTCCATCGCCTCTTTGATAATTAATTTTTACACCGCACTGCATACACTATACTAC
>DSBN01000395.1 GCA_011046055.1 Sediminispirochaeta sp.
GGTCCGAATAGGCCTGACCAAAATGGAGCTGAAAAGCCCCCTGGTCTTCATTGCTTCGGAGGACCATCTCCAGCGGCTCGCCTTCGTCGGTGTGCTCTTTCAACTTGATCGAGACAACCTTGGCCCCTTTCGAATCAAAGGTGACCTCGAACACCTCGGTCTCCATCCGTACCGACTGCCGGCTCGGTTCATCTCCATAGGGGACAACCCGTCCGGGATCGCCGGTGGCCGCCGCCTGCGGTTCGGTCGCCGCTGTCTCGTTCCGTTCGGGCTCCTCCGACTGGCTCACAGCTTCTTCCGCGTTGCGGTTCTGAGATTCAGTCTCGGCGGACTCCGCGACCTCTTGCTGTTGAGCTATTTCCTCCTGCGGGGGCATAAAAAAGGTGCTCTGGATCATAAATCCGACGGTAATCACGATGACCGATAAAACCACCGCCAACAATGTTCTCTTGTCCATATTCTCTCCTGCTCTCTTCTTGCTATCGTTTCGCGGTAGAGTATTGACCGGGTACGGTTTGACTTATTTTACAGTGAAACGGTGCAGATAGAAAATCGTTTTCTCTACGCGCCGGAGTCCAGTGATGTCGTTTGCGTAAACATTTCAGCTCGGGAAAAAAGATCCCGCAGCTGCTCACTTCGTCGGTCAAAGGTATCGGTCTGTGGAAAAAGAACCACCACCAGGTCGTAGCCCTGGACAAGTTCCCTCTTCATGAGTCTATAGGCCTCCCTTGTCACCCGCTTGGCACGGTTTCGCCGTACCGCGGTTCCATATTTTCGAACAAGGCTGACCATAAATCTGTTTCTGTCGAGTCCGTTTTCTCTGTAAAATAGTTTGGCACCAAAGCATGATACTTTTTTGGGCTCCGCAAATACCCGGCTAATGTCTCTCTTCGACTTCAGCCGTTCCTGCTTAGTAAGGCTTTCTCTCATCCGCGACGGAGAGTTTAGCTCGGCCTTTGGCCCTTCTGCGCGCCAGAACCTTCCGTCCGCCCTTAGTCGCCATCCGGGCCCTGAATCCAAACTTGCGATTTCTTTTCATTTTGCTCGGCTGATAGGTTCTCTTCATTGATAATTCTCCTTATTTGATCGCAAAAAGCGGAATTATTTCATAATTAGGTGAGGTAGTATACCTACCACCCCCCCCGGGGGTCAACTAGTTTAACGACTATTGGTGTAAAATTCACTTTAATTTTTTTTAATATAAAGAGATACTCGCTATTGAACTACTAATTATTTAAAAACCTTTTAATTTATTACTTAGCAAGGAAATATTGTTCAATCTACACCATTATCCGATAAACTGCTTAGGATGCGGTGGAGGGCTTCGTCCATCCGCTGCCGCCGTTGATCCTCCTCCGGAGAAGGTTCCGCTTTTTTTCTCGGCTCTTCTGGAGCTGGCGTCGGCGGAGGGGACTCTTTGAGCGGTTCGACTCGGTCGGCATCGGGATTCTCGTAGAGGACGCTGCGGATATCCCGGATCTTCAGCTCGGGGAAAGTGCGGCGAATCTTGGAGAGGATCGATCCTTTTTGGAGGTGAAGCATCTGGACCCAGCCGGGGTGGTCGACCTCGACGATCAGGACCGAGTTGCGGATATCCCGGGGTTTGGAGTGGGCGGAGATATCCATGCCCGCTAGGTCGCCCCAGGACGAAAAAAACGAGTGGTACTGGCCCGCCTCCCTCATCTGGTGGGCGTCGAAGTAATTTTTGAGAATCTCGGCGGCACCCTTGGGGATTTTGGAAGTACCCCGTCCGACCTCCTCCCAGTGGGGACGCTGGTCCTTTTCGTGAGTTGGGTCGGATTTGTTCAGGTGATCGTCTCGCTTTTTATCCATCCATTGTTCACCCGGAAGATATTGGTTTGTCGGTCGCCGAGGTCCAGGTATTTTTCATCGGGCAAAAAGGTGAAAAAAACCTGCTCGTAGTCCGGCAGCTGAGCCAGAAAGCGTTTGCGGCGTTCGCCGTCGAGTTCCAACAGGACGTCATCCAGCAGGAGGACCGGGCGGCGGCCGGTTTTTTGAGAAAAATAACGGCACTGGCCTATTCTCAATATAAGGGAGATCAGACGCAGCTGTCCAGTGGAGGCGATGCGGGCGAAGTCGGTTTTTCCCAGGCGGAAGATGAAGCGGTCGCGGTGGGGGCCGCTGGTACTGGTACCATAGAGCAGGTCCTGACTGCGGCGGCGTTCGAGTCCGGCGGCGACTTGGTCGGAGTTGTCGGCGTTTTTCCAGGAGGGACGGTACTCGATAAAAAACTCCTGGTCCAAACCGGATACCTGGTTGAAGATCGGCGCGACTACCTGGTTGTACTCGTCGATGAGCAGGCGGCGGCGCTGCTGGATCTCGAGTCCCTTCTGCGCGATCTGCTGGTCGTAGACCGGGAGCAGATCGGTGTGGTGGTTTTTTAGCGAAGCGTTGCGCATTTTGAGGATCTTGCGATAGTCCCGAAGGGTGTCGATGAACAGGGGGTCGAAGAGGCTCATGATCTGGTTGAAAAACCAGCGGCGGCGGTCGGGGCTGCCGTTGACGAAGTCCATGTCTTCGTGGCTGAAGACGACGGCGGGAATGTTGCTGATCAGTTCCTTGCGGTCTTGGATTTTCTTGTCGTTGAGCTTGAGGGTTTTGCCTGCGGGGCTGATATTCAGGGCGACGGTACCGGCGAGCTCGTCGTCTTCGGGACGAACAAAACTGCCGTGGAGGGCCATCTCTTTTTTGCCCATAGTGATCAGTTCACGATCGCGGTTGGTGCGGAAGCTGCTGCCATAGGAGAGCAGGTAGACCGCTTCGAGGAAGTTGCTTTTGCCCTGGCCGTTTTCACCGACTAAAAATATTCGGGAGCCCTCCAGTGGAATTTTTTGATCCTGGAGGTTGCGATAGCCGTAGCTGGTGATGGAGGTGAAGGCCATCGCCGCCTAATCGAGCTGCATCGGCATGATGATGTGGAAAAACTCCCGCTCCGGTTTGGTCAGTAGGGTGATCGCCTTGTTGGGCTCGGTGAAGCGAAGCATGATCTGCTCCTCCTGGATGACTTTCAGAGGATCGGTCAGGTAGAGGTAGTTCAGGGCGATGGTCATCTCCGGGCCGTCGTAGTTGCACTCCAGCTCTTCCTTGGCCACGCCGATTTCGCTCTCCTCGGAGGTGAGAGTGATAGTGTTGGCCGAGACGTTGAGGTAGATGCGGCGGGACTTTTGCTCCACCAGGAGGGAGACCCGCTTGATTGCCTCCTCGAATAGCAGCCGGTCGACGGTGATGTCGTACTGCTGCTGTTCGGGAATGACCCGTTTGTAGTTGGGGAACTGTCCCTCGATGAGGCTGGAGGTGATTTTATGTTTGTCGAAATGGAGGAAGATGTTTTTCTCACCCACGGCCATGCGGAGATTGCCCTCGCCACTGGAGAGCTTGCGGAGCAGCTGCAGGACCTTCGGGGGGACGATGATCGGATCAAACTCGGGAATGGGAATTTCAAAGTCCTCTTGGATCAGGCTCAAACGGCGACCGTCGGTAGCAACCATGGAGAGGGAGCCGTCCAGATTTTCCAAATATACGCCGTTCATGTAGTAGCGGGTCTCGTCGTCACTGACGGCAAAGATGGTCTGGCTGATCATGTCGATGAGATCGCGTTGAGGGATTTCAAAAAAGCGGTCATCGGAGATCTCCTGCAGCTCCGGAAATTTGTCGCCGGCGATGCTTTTGAGCTGGAAGTCGATTTTTTTAAACAGAGGACGTATCTCCAGGCGGTTGTTCCGTTGCTCGAACTCCACGTCTCCTTCGGGCAGGGCGCGGAGAATGCCCAGGAACTTGTCGCAAAAAACGGTGGTGCTTCCCTCCTCGGCGATATCCGCGGGGATTTGAGTCTCGAAACCAACCTTGAGATCCGTGGCTTTTATGGTCAGCCGACCATCTTCGGCGACCAGAAGCACGTTGGAAAGAATCGATAGGGCGTTTCTTGTCGAGATGATCTCCTGGGAGACGGCTATCTCTTTCTGAATGGTATTTTTTTCACAGGTAAATTTCATGTTTCTCTCCTCACGCTATTACAATCTATTTAAA
>DSBN01000111.1 GCA_011046055.1 Sediminispirochaeta sp.
GTTCTGGTCTCTTACGCCGCCGGCGGGGTGGTGGAGGTGGCTTTCGCCGCGATCAGACGCCGACCGATAGAGGAGGGCTTTTTGGTCACCGGCCTGATCTTTCCCCTGGTGCTTCCCCCGACTACGCCGCTGTGGATAGTAGCCGTGGGGATAGTGGTGGGGGTATTTTTCGGAAAAGAGGTCTTTGGGGGTACGGGACGCAACATTTTCAACCCCGCGCTGGTAGGCCGTCTGTTTATCACCATCGCCTTTCCCCAAGCCATGTCTTCGTCCTGGCAGCAGCCCTTCACCGACGCCGTTACCTCGGCGACGCCCCTGTCGCTGTACAAAACAAGCCAGGAGTTGACCTCATACAGCGATTTGCTCTTCGGTAGCGTGGCCGGTAGTACCGGTGAGGTTTTCAGCCTTGGGATCATTATCGGAGGAATCTACCTTCTCTACACCAAGGTGGGCAACTGGAGAGTACCCGTGAGCTACATAGCTACCGTGTTTGTACTTTCCGCCGTGGGGAATATCTTCATCCCCGAAACGGTTGCTCCGCCGCTCTTTCAGGTTCTCACTGGAGGGCTCTTATTCGGAGCGTTTTTTATGACCACCGATCCGGTGACCTCCCCCTACAACAACGAGAGCAAATTGATTTGCGGGCTGATAGCCGGAGTTTTGACCGTCACGATTCGGAGTTTCTCCGGTTACACCGAGGGGGTGATGTTCAGCATCATCCTGACCAACGCCCTCAGCCCGCTGGTGGATCACTTCGTGATGAAGACCAAATATAGAGAAATTGAGAGTGCACGCCTATGAAAAGCTCGTTGAAAGAAAAGATCAACATGATTCTCTTCGTGGTGATTCTCGGTACCATCCTCTCCTCATCATTAGTCTTGATGGATGGGTATACCAAACCCATTATCGAGAGGAACAAGACCGTCGAACTGAAGTCGAGCGTGCTCGACGCCTTGAGCATCTCTTATGAAGTGGAGCGGATCGACGCTGTCTTCGCCGAACATGTCGATGCTATGGATCTCCAGGGGCGGACCGTCTATCTGACCGCCGAAGGGGTCTTCGCGCTGCCCTACGATGGAAGCGGACTCTGGGGCCCTATCACCGGCATTTTGGCGGTGAATCCGCGGGAGGACCGGATAGTCGGCTTGACCATTATGCACCAGGAGGAGACCCCGGGATTGGGGAGCCGTATCGCCGAACCGGAGTACCTGAAGCACTTTGTGGACAAGCGTTTCGAACCGGATCTGAAGCTCACCTCTCCGGGCGGGGATAACGCCGTCAACGAAGTCGATTCGATTGCCGGAGCGACAATCTCGAGCAACGCCTTTGTCAAACTCCTGAACGAGGAGTACAGCGTCTATGAAGAGCTGTTGGAAGGAGAGATATAATGGCTGAAAAGAAGTTTAAGGAGACACGGAGTTACGAGACGATAATGAACGGCCTCTGGCGGGACCATCCCATTTTCTCCATGGTTCTGGGTATCTGTTCAGCTCTGGCGGTGTCCAACACCCTGCAGAACGCCATCGCCATGGGCGCGGGGGTGACCTTCGTGCTGGTGGCAACGGCGACCCTCATCTCCTTGCTGAGAAAGCTGATACCTCGTCGGGTCAGGATGATCACCTATATGGTCATGATCGCTTCGTTCGTTATCATTGTGGATCTTTTCCTGCAAGCTTTTTTCCCTGATATCAGCGCCTCCATAGGTCCGTATGTGGGATTGATCATCACCAACTGCATCATTATGGGACGGGCCGAAGCCTTCTCCAGTCAGAACCCCTTGGGGCTCTCCATACTCGACGCCCTGTCCAACGGTATAGCCTATACCTACACCTTGGCTACGGTGGCGGTGATTCGCGAGGTTTTGGGTTTTGGTACCCTCTTGGGTTACCAAGTGACCCCCGAGGGGTGGACCAACTGGGTGGTCATGGCGATGGCCCCGGGAGCCTTCTTCGTGGTCGCCCTGTTCATCTGGATATCGAGAACCCTCACCGGGATTGAAACGGATTAAGGAGCCTGTCTATGTTGGTCAATTTAGTAATGGTTTTTATTGCCGCGATACTGACTCACAATGTGGCGCTGACCTACCTGCTGGGAATGTGTCCTTTTATTTCTCTTTCCAAAAGTCTGAGAACGGCTGCGGGGATGGGTACGGCGGTGATTTTTGTGGTCACCCTGACGGCGATCATCAACTGGCCGATCTACAACTTGATTTTAGTACCCACCGGTACCGAACTCATCTACTACATCGTCTTTATCATCGTCATCGCCGCGACGGTACAGCTGGTGGAGATGCTGATGGAACGTTTTTTTCCCGTCCTGCAGGTGGCTTTTGGTATTTTTCTTCCCCTGATAACGGTCAACTGCACCGTGCTGGCGGTCTCGCTGTTTATGGTGATTCGCAACTACGACTACGTCACCTCGGTGGTATTCGCCTTCGGTTCGGCGGTGGGATGGATCGTGGCTATAGTTATCGTCGCCGCCATTAACGAAAAACTCAAACTCATAGGGGATATTCCCTCGGGATTGAAGGGACCGGGTATCGTCTTCGTCATCGCCGGTATCCTTGCCCTGGCCTTTCTGGGTTTCACCGGTGTGGCCAATGTATAAGGGGGGTGATATATGAATTTTTTGCCAGTACTGCTGATGAATATTATCCTGGTGGTGATTACCATACTCCTGCTTATAGCCGACCGCCTACTGGTGAGTTACGGCACCTGCAACATCACCGTGGAGAAAGACAACGAAAAGCAAGAGTTTCAGGTCGAGGGGGGACAGAACCTTCTGGGATACCTCACCGACCATGGGATCGAAGTATCTTCCTCCTGCGGCGGTAAGGGGAGTTGCGGCTACTGCAAGGTAGTCGTCGCCGAAGGGGGCGGTCCGATCCTGCCTACCGAAGAGATCTTTATGAGCCGGAAGGAGAAGGAGAGAGGTATGAGATTGGCCTGTCAGGTGAAGGTCAAAAACGACGTCCGCATCGTAGTACCCAACTACCTGGAGGTGGTCCGGGAAATGGTCCAGGCCAACAAATTCGACACTAGCAAGAGATGGCTTGTGACAATTAAATAGGGAGACTGTACACAATGGGAGAAGATCTTCAGAGAAGCGAAAAGATCATCGAAAAATATAGAGCCGAGAACGGTACATTGATCGGGATTTTACAGGATTTGAACGAAGAGTACGGCTATCTGCCCGAGGAGGTGCTCAAGCATGTGGCCCGAGAGCTTGAAGTGCCCGAGAGTACTCTCTACAGTTTGGCTACCTTTTACACCTCTTTTCGACTTCAGCCTATTGGAAAATATCACATTCGGGTTTGCGTGGGCACCGCCTGCCACGTCAAAGGGGCTCCCTTTATCGTCGACAAAGTCGAACGCGAGCTGGGTCTCAAACCGGGAGAGACCAGCAGCGACGGACTGTTTACCTTTGAGACGGTGAACTGTCTCGGTGCCTGTGCTCTAGCGCCTCTGGTGACCAGCGGCGATGATTTTCACGGAAAGATGGACCAGAAGAAAGTCATGAAGGTCATCGACAAATATCGAAATAAAAAAAAGGCTTAAGCCCCTGAGTACCGGTGTGCTTAGGTGGGGATACGGATTTTGGAGGATGCAATGAAGATCAAACCTGAAGATCTCGATAAGATTGCCGAAAAGACCAGGTCCGAGGCACGACTGCGGGAGGATGGAATCCGCGTTCGTATTAACGTACACATGGGAACCTGCGGGATCGCCTCGGGGGCGAAGGATATACTCAAAAATTTTCTCGATGAAATAGACGAGCACGAGGCCAAGGACGTACAACTCACCACCACCGGCTGTGCCGGTCTGTGCAGCTCCGAGCCGATGGCCACCATCGAAACGGTCCACGACCGGGCTCCGGTAAAATATATCAATCTCACCGAGTCCAAGGTGAGACGGATTTACGAAGACCATGTAATGGGTGGAAAACCGGTTGTCAAATACGCCCTGGGAATGGGAAGTGAGAGGTTAGGGTAATGCCGAATGATAAAATCAAGGTCATGCTCTGCAATGGGACTCGCTGTGTAAGCA
>DSBN01000300.1 GCA_011046055.1 Sediminispirochaeta sp.
CATTTATCAGAGAAGAATAATCTTTATTTTTACACCAATTTTCTTAAAACTGTGAAGCAAATGGCCATGATACCTCCTATTAAAAAGTATCCCACTTTTTAGGAGGCAACATGTTCACACCAAAATTCTGCCCCAACCCCAAATGCGCCAACCACGGCATTAAAACAACTGAAAAGCCTGGCAAATGGTACAGAAAAGACGGCTTTTATAAAACCAAAGCAACAGGTACAGTCCAGAGATTCAAATGTAAAAGCTGTAAGACGCGATTTTCTCAACAGACATTCCGTCTGGACTACTGTGTAAAAAAACCGATAAGCTATGAGACAATTATCAAAGGCTTGATTTCTACCAGTAATTTATCAGATATTGCACGAAGGTTGGAAGTCTCTACTCCGACCATCATTAACAGACAGCGGCGCCTGATGGTCCAAGCAATCGCCGCCCATTCTATTCTTCTGCCGCATACTAAGACAGCCGAAGCATTTGTTTGTGATGGTTTTCAGAGCATGGTAGTAAACTTCTATTATCCAAACAATATCAATATTGTAGTCGGAAAAAAGTCACAATTTCTGTACGCCTTCAACCATTCTTACGTCTATCGAGGCGGAAAACTCACTACCACCCAGGTTGAAGAACGGAACGCGTACTATCAAGCGTGGACACCCCCTGCCGCAGATGTTACATCAAAGTTTTCTGAGTTATTGAGCATCATTGTCGACCTACACAAAACAAAAAAAATACATCTCATCACTGATCTCAAGCCGGATTATCAAAAAGCAATCAAAGAACACCCCAAAATTGCCGAGTATATCGCTGCAAACTTATTTTTTCATGAAAAAATATCAAGCAAAGAAGAAAGAACCCTCCGAAATCCGCTTTTTCCTGTCAACTACATGGACCGTCAATTCAGAAAAGATCTTGCTGAGCATGTTATAAAAAGTATTAGCTTTGCTCGAAACACCAACAACCAGATGGAAAGAATGACGATTTATCGCTTTTACCACAACTACCTCAAAAAATTTAGGACCCGCATCAAAAATCACATTACTCATGCGGATGTAGCTGGTATAGACCCGATGCTCCGAAAAAAGATCGTCGCCGCATTCTTTAGCGAGCGCTTTTTTATCACCAGAGTCAAGCCAATTGAAACGGATATGAAGATACTGAGGAGGGCTTACGCCACCCCCCTATCCGATTCTCAGTTTATCGAAAAATGGTGTGCATAACTTACTTTTTTATTGAGGGAGTAAAAAATTAGGTCCTAAAGCTTAGTGGAATATCTTGCCCGTGAACTTATTAATTGTAGCTTTTGGAAATAGACCACTTATTAACACCAATTGTCGAGTAACTGTTTCACGTGAAACAGTTACTCGTCGTCCTTTTCCTTCACCACCCTGGCCACGCCAACCAACAGATCCGGGCTCTCAATGTTCACCAGTATAACTCCACGGGCGGTACGGCCTTGGATCGGGATTGAATCAACTGGCAACTTAATGCTGTTGCCGCGAGAAGTGATGCAGACTATGTCGTCTTCGTTGCCTAAGCTGAGAGTACCGACCACCTCGCCGGTCTTTTCGTCGCCCTTATAGGCGATCTGACCCTTGGTACCGCGACCGTGGGGGTGGAAATTTTCGTATTCAACTCGCTTTCCGAATCCGTTTTCGGTGATGAGGAACATCCGTTCACCATCGTCGATGCGGAGTACACCCACGAGTTCGTCGTTTTTGCTCAGTTTGAGCCCTTGGACGCCGCGGGAGTTCCGGCCCATGGCGCGAACATCCTGTTCGTGGAAACGGAGGGCATTACCGTTGCGCGAAAGGAGCATCACCTCGTTGTCGCCGGTGGTGAGGACCGAAGAGACCAGTTTGTCGTTGGGCGTCAGGTTCAGGGCGATAATGCCGCGGGTACGAGCGTTGGCGAAATCGGAAGTACGAACCCTTTTCACTACGCCCCGACGGGTGGCCATGAAAATGAAAGCCTCTTCGCTAAACTCCTGCAGGTCCATTACAGTGGTGATCTCCTCGTTGGCGGAGATGGACAAGAGGGTTTTGATGTGGGTGCCGCGGGAAGTCTTGGTCCCCTCGGGAATTTCGTGGACCTTCATCCAGTAAGCCTTGCCCTCGCTGGTGATAAACAGGATATAATCGTGGGTCGAAGCGATGAAAAGGTGCTCAATGAAGTCCTCGTTGCGGAGGTTTGCGCTGGAGGAGCCCTTTCCGCCGCGGCCCTGGCTGCGGTAGCTGGAGACGGGAACCCGTTTGATGAAGCCCTTGTTGGAGAGCAGGACCGCCATATCCTCTTTTTTGATCAGGTCTTCGACGTTTATCTCCTCGACCTCGTCGGTAAGGATTTCGGTGCGGCGATCGTCGCCAAACTTTTCGGCGATCTCTTCGGTCTCTTTTTTTACCACCGCCAAGAGTTTCGCCTCGCTGGAAAGGAGATCTTTGAGATAAGCGATGAGCGCGCGGATCTCCTCGAGCTCTTCGACGATCTTTTTTGTTTCCAGGCTGGTGAGCTTCTGCAGCCGCATGTCGAGGATGGCCTGGGCCTGGATCTCCGACAGGGAGAAGCGCTCCATCAACCGCTCGCGGGCGTTTTCCACATTGTTTGAAGATTTTATGATCTGGACAACTTCGTCGATATTATCCAGTGCGATTTTGAGGCCCACCAGGATGTGCTCCCGCTCCTCGGCTTTACGCAGCTCGTAGCGTGCCCGGCGGGTGACCACCTCTACCCGGTGTTTGACGAAATAGTGGACCATCTCCTTCAGGTTGAGCAGCTTTGGACGTCCTTCGACCAGGGCGAGGCTGTTGACGTTGAAGTTTTGCTGCAGGGGCGTGTGGCTGAAGAGCTGATTCAGGACCACTTTGGCTACGGCGCCGCGCTTCAGTTCGATGACCATGCGAATGCCGCTCTTGTCGCTCTCATCCCGCAGATCGGAGATGCCGTCGATTTTTTTATTTTTCACCAGATCGGCGATGCGGACGATCAGGTTTGCCTTGTTGACCGTGTACGGCAGCTCTGTGACGATGATTCGCTCCCGTCCGTTGCGCATCTCCTCGAGGGTGCAGCGAGCGCGCACGGTGATTTTTCCCCGGCCGGTTCGATAGGCTTGGCGGATTCCGCGGCGGCCGAAAATCATTCCGGCGGTCGGGAAATCCGGACCCTTCACATACTTGATCAGGTCGTCGATTTTGATCTCCGGATCGTCGATATAGGCGCCGATGGCCGCGCAGACCTCGCGGAGATTATGGGGAGGAATGTTCGTTGCCATACCGACGGCGATACCGCTGGCCCCGTTGGTCAGCAGGTAGGGAAAAGATGCCGGCAGGACCAGGGGCTCCTGCATGGTGTCGTCGTAGTTGGGGCCGAAGTCGACGGTCTCTTTTTTGATGTCCAGGAGCATCTCTTCGGCTATCTTGTGCATCCGCGATTCGGTGTACCGCATCGCCGCCGGCGGGTCCCCGTCGACGGAGCCGAAGTTGCCCTGCGGGTCGACCACCGGGTACCTCATGGAAAAGGGCTGAGCCAGCCGCACCAGGGCGTCGTAGATCGACTGGTCGCCGTGGGGGTGGTATTTACCCAAAACATCGCCGACGATGCGTCCACACTTCTTGTAGGGCTGGTTGGACCGAAGTCCCATTTCACTCATGGAAAAAAGGATCCGCCGATGCACCGGTTTCAGTCCGTCGCGTACATCCGGTAGGGCGCGGCTGACGATCACCGACATGGCGTAGTTGAGGTAGGACTCTTTTATCTCATCTTCTATTGCAACGGGTATTACACGACCTTTACGTTCGTCCACAGGTCATCTCCTTCGTTTATACATCCAGATTCGAAACGGCGAGAGCATTTTCTTCGATAAACTTCCGACGAGGCTCCACGTGTTCGCCCATCAAGGTGCTAAACATCTGGTCCGCCTCGACCGCGTCTTCGAGCTTTACTTGCATAATATTGCGGGTCTCTGGGTTCATGGTGGTCTCCCAGAGCTGGTCGGGGTTCATCTCACCGAGACCCTTGTAGCGCTGAAAGCCGAC
>DSBN01000299.1 GCA_011046055.1 Sediminispirochaeta sp.
GAGTACCACTATCGCCGCCCACAGAAAAGCCTCGATCCAATCCACTATGGGATTTTTGGCCTTTTGTTTGGCCTTGGTGATTTGGTGTTTTCGTTTCCTTCGGGTCAAATACCTTTCGGTGACGCTTTGGATCCTGTCCATCCAAGCTTCCATGGCGGCTCCTTGTTTCAGTTCCTCAATTAGTAGCACAGATACCTCACATTGACAAGTTCAGACCTTCTCTATACATTTTGAGCATGAAAAATCGCAAGACTCCGCAGGATATCCCCGAAACCAAACCGGTCAAACTAAAACCCCTTTTCGGCGTGAAACCAGGGGTCTATCTGAGTGTCATTTACGGCTTAGCGTTGCTGATGCTTCTTTTTTTCCTATTGATATTTCCGGGTTTGAAGAAAAACGGTGCTCGAGTCGAGTTTGACACCCAGCCGATGGGGGCGGCGATCTTCGTTGACCAGCGCTACGTCGGCTCCAGCCCTACCGAGGTCTTCATAGAAAAGGGTACGCATGACATACGAGTTGAAAAGGAGGCCTTTCGAACTCTGGAGACGGATCTCCGGGTTCCCGGCAGAATAGTGGGGAGTCTCATTTTTCCAAAGCGCCTGGAGAAAAAGTACGAGCTCGAGCTCCACGGCCTAGCCGAATACCTGCAGTCGCAGTATCTGCGGATCTCCGACTGGGCTCTGGTGGGCGACTTCTACGATAGGTACCGGTATCCGGAGCTCATGAGGAGAAGCCTGGAGGCGCTGGAAGGGTTTGAGGCGGCGGAAGATAGCGATCTGTATTATTTTCTCTACATGCTCACAAATAATATTAGTGAAGCGGAACTCTTAGCCGACTTCAACCGCGCTCTTGAGCTTGCCTTAGGACGGGAATATGAGCCGAACGCCACCGAAGCTTCGGATATGGCCGAACACATCGCAACCCTCTTGAACGAGAGCTCCAGTTCGACCAATTTTAATAGGGATCTTTATATGTTGACCTGGAGCCTCCTGTTCGAGGAGGATCCAGCTGACACCGAGCTGTACGATCGACTCCAGCAGCGGATAGATACCCTGGACTTTCGACGGTACTACAACAGAGACGAAGTTCGGAGCGATGAGCTGGAGGTCCGGGGACATCGCTTTGTACACGTACCCGCTCCCTCTTCGGCCCCGGTAGGGAACGAAGATATTTCCATCGCCGAGGTGAGCCGGGTGGAGGAGCTGAATACCCTGCCCCATATGGAGAAGATCGGCCCCTTTTATCTGGCCTCGACGGAGGTCACCCGGGGGCAGTTCTCAGACTTCATCCGGGAGAACCCCCGATGGGGGCCAGGAAATAAAAAGCAGCTCACGGACTCCGGCCTTGTAGATGAGCAGTACCTGGATTTCATGGATCAGGGAAACGTAGAAACGATGCTTCGTGGCAACAACCTGCCGGTGAGCCACGTCTCTTGGTACGCGGCCCAGGCTTACTGCCGTTGGCTCACCGAGCAGCTACCGCTGGAGCTTCGGGAACTCTACCAAGTACGTCTTCCCTCCGAGGCGCAGTGGGAGTTTGCCGCCCGAATGAACGGCGAGACACCCCTTATATCCGCTGATCGAGGTTACAACGGAGCTCAGGCGGCAAGTAGCCATCGTGAAGGGGCGCTTGGCTTAGTAGACCTCCAGGGCAACCTCTGGGAATGGCAGCACAACTGGTACTTTCCGACGGACCTTATCGACGGTGCTTACGGTTTGGCTGACTCTCCTGAAAAGTTCGATCTAGAGGGGCGGGAAAAGGCGTTGCGCGGCGGCAGCTGGGTCCAGAATCAGGATCAAGTCCCGGTATGGCAGCGGGCCGGCCACCCTCCCCACTGGTCCTCCCCCTTTGTCGGGTTTAGACCGGCCTTGGTACCACTTGAGTCTATCGAAGAGCAGGAAGGGTAAATGGCAAAACAGCAGGAAAACGGCGGCGGCATCAAGGTTTTGGCGGACAACCGCAAGGCTCGCTTCAACTACAGCGTCGAGGATACTCTGGAGTGTGGTATCGAACTGCAGGGGACCGAGGTCAAATCGGTCCGCAACGGCAAGTTCTCCTTTGCCGATTCCTACGCTCGGGTCGTGCGGGGGGAGCTGTACCTCTTCAGTTTTCATATTGCTCCCTACGACTTCGGCAATATCTACAACCACGAGCCGGACCGCGACAGACGACTGCTGGCCCACAAGCAGGAGATCAAACGACTCCAGCGCCGGGTAGACGAAAAGGGCTTTACCCTGGTGCCCTTGAAAGTCTACCTGAAAAAAGGCATGGTTAAAATCCTAATAGGTATCTGCCGGGGAAAACAGGTCCAAGACAAGCGCCAGGCGATCAAGGACCGCGACCTCAAACGGGAAGCCGAACGTCAGATCAGAGACAGCCTGCGCTAAGCCCTCCATTTTCCATGACGATATTTGCGACGATACTTGCCCAGAGATGGAAAAAATGGTACTTTAAGCATATACGGGGGTGTACCGGATTCGACTGGTGGATTGCACAGCCGTTGGTTGCAGGTGGAGCTGTCACAACTCCATAAAAGGGGCACTCAAACAACTGCAGACAATAACAATGCAGAATTTGCAATGGCTGCGTAATTAGCGGCCGCGGGCCTTGTTCACGCTGTTCCGAGGGAACTCTGGCCTGAAAGAAACCGGGACTTGCCCGGCCCTTCGTCCGACGGGGGCTCGGGGACACTAAGTCGGACTCAGGGGGAAGCTGGCCGGTTCCGGCGCCAATCTTTCCCCGAAACAACAAGCCGGGACTAAACCTGTAGACGCCTTCGGGGTGCCCATTAGGACAGGGGTTCGACTCCCCTCACCTCCATTTCACTCCCGCCTTTCGTATCGCCATTCGTACTTCAGTGCTTGCAGTAGACTGAACATCATCAAGACCATGACCAGGGTAAAGGGCAGCGCCGCCACAATGGCCATTCGCTGCAAACCCTCCAGACCGCCGGAGCTCAGCAGGGCGACCGCCGCGCTGGACTGGAGGATGCCCCAGATCAGCTTCTTGCTCAACGGCGGGTTGAGCTTGCCGCCGCTGGTCATCATCCCCAGGACGTAGGTCGCCGAATCGGCGGAGGTCACAAAAAAGACCCCCAGCAACAGCATGGCAACGAAGCTCAGCAGAGTCCCCAGCGGCAGATACTCGAACAGCTCAAACAACACCACGCTTACTTCCTGCAGGGCGGTCGAGGCCAGATCAACTCCCTGGTTTATCTGCAAATCCAAGCCGGTGGCGCCGAAGACGGAAAACCAGATGAATGTCAGCAGCGCTGGTACCAACAGGGCTCCGCTGATGAACTCACGAATCGTCCTTCCCCTGGAGATTCCCGCCACGAATAGACCTACGAAGGGCGACCAGGAAATCCACCAGGCCCAGTAGAAGAGGGTCCACTCCTTGCTCCACTGGTAGCCTTCGAAGGGTTTGGTCGACAGGCTGAGACTGATAAACTCGGTGACGTAGTCTCCCAGAGTACTGGTGAACACGTTGAGAATATACGAAGTGGGACCCAGAAAAAAAACAAAACCCAGCAGAAACAGCGCGACCATGACGTTCGTCTTGCTCAGAATCTGTATTCCCTTATCCAAACCGGTTGAGCTGGACAACAGGTAGAGCACCGTCACCACCACGATGATGATCACCCGGGACCCGTGTCCGACGGGCAGGCCAAAGACCGCGTTCAGTCCCCCGTTTATCTGCAGCGCTCCCAATCCGAGAGAGGTGACCACCCCAAAAACCGTGGCAAAGACCGCCAGAATGTTGATCAATTGCCCGATGCCCCCAAATACCCGATCCCCCAATAGGGGGTAAAAGGCGTTGGAGATCAACGGGGCCATTCCCCGTCGGAATGAGAAGTAGGCGATGGAGAGGCTCATCACGATGTAGATCGCCCACGGCTGGATTCCCCAGTGAAAAAAGCTGTGCAGCATGGCGAAGCCGGCGGCCGCCCCGCTACCCCCCTCGAGGTAGGCTGGCGGATTGGCGAAATGGCTCAAGGGCTCGGCGAGTCCCCAAAAAATCAGGCCGATCCCCATCCC
>DSBN01000225.1 GCA_011046055.1 Sediminispirochaeta sp.
ACGATCTCTTCGTCAATATGCCGGTGAGCTGGCAGGTACAGGCGGTGGAGAGCGACCGCTTTTCCGCCACAAACCGGGCGGAAGAGGTCTTTCTACTGGTACGACAGTACGAGGCGGATCGTTTCGACAGCATACGGAACATGCGGCAGACCCTGGAGCGGGAGCTGGGGGCTCGGTTCATCGAGAAGGCGCGGTTCGACTACAGCGGCAGAGACGCTTTTCTGGGGCTTATCGAATTTTCGCAGCAGGATACGCGACGGCAGGGCTATCTTCTGGCCGTGGAGAGTTCTCGAATCGACCTGGCGGTGATAGCTTTCACCTCTGAGGAGCTGTTCGGCTCTTACCAGGGCTCCCTACTGTCGGTCATCGATTCCTTAGCCATTGGAGAAAAGGGGCTTATCGAGCCCGGACCGGTGAGCCAAATGGTTTCTCCCTATCCCGATGAGGAGAAGGATATCTATTTCCTCCGGTTTGAGGGACGACGAATTCCCGTCTCTCTGGGACCTCGGGTGCTGGAGGCCGGACAGTCGCTGATAGAGCGTGAAGCGGCGGTGCTGTCGATTTACGGGGGGACCGAGTTTGCCGAGAGCGCCTGGAAGAGGTATTACCGTCTGATCTTTCGTGACCTTTTTCGGCGGACCCGTCCCCTCTACGCCGCCTTGCGGCAATATATGGACCCTGAGGAACTCGGTGAGTTGGAGCTCGCTGGGAAACTCCTGTCGTGGATCCAGGGCTTCCAGTACGAACGTCTGGAGACTCTCTCGGATTGTCTCAACCCCATGATCGCCGCGGTAGAGCATCGGGGCGACTGTGACTCGCGGTCATTGCTGTTCAGCCTCCTGTTGCAGCACTTCGAGATCGATTCCGTTTTGATGGTCTCAGCGGAGTACGGTCACAGCATGGTAGGTGTTGATATAGAGGGGCCGGGAGCGCGTTTCACCTATGAGGGGACCTCATACTTGGTCGCTGAGACCACCGACGAGGTGGAGATCGGTCTGATCGACCAGAGTATGTCCGATCCGAAGAAGTGGATTGGGATAGATTTTTTTAACAGCTTGCTAAAATAAATAGTTGCAGCACGGGAGATGGTATCATGGGGCTTTTGCGTAGAATTCTCGGTAACGAAACACTGGATTTTGATTTTCTCCCCAGCCCGAGACTCTATATGGGGGCGGGGCGTCTTCAGAGGCTGGGAGATTATTTAGAGAGCAGGGGTATTCGTCGTATTGCACTGATCACCGGAGGTGCATCGTATTCGCAATCGGACTATCGAGAGGGCTTCGAGGGGGGGCTGAGCGAAAGCGGCGTCAGTTTTCTCCGCTTTGCCGTCTCCGGGGAACCGGCTCCGGATAAGGTCGACAGCATACGGGACGAGGTTCAAAACTCGGATGTGCAAGCTGTTGTGGGATTGGGCGGGGGGAGCGTGATCGACACCGCCAAGGCGGTGTCGACGATGCTCCGCCATGAGGGGAGCGTACGCGACTATTTGGAGGGAGTAGGAGAGAGGCGATTGAGCGGATCCAGATACCCTCTGGTAGCGGTCCCGACGACCGCCGGTACCGGATCGGAGGCCACTTCCAACGCGGTGATCAGTGAAGTGGGGGAGGGAGGCTACAAAAAGTCCCTCCGCCATCCTGGCTTGGTACCTGATCTGGCGATCCTCGACCCCGAGCTCACCCGCGGTTGCCCGGCAGAGCTCAGCTCTGCCGCGGGAATGGACGCCTTGACCCAGCTCTTGGAGGCTTATGTCTCAAAAAACAGCAATCCCATGAGCGACCTCTTGGCCGAGGAGGGTTTGAAAAGGGCCGGAAGAGCGTTGCCGGTGGTGGTTCGAAACCCCGATGATCTACGGACCCGCACTGAGATGGCCTACGCGGCCTACCTGTCCGGGTTGGTACTGGGCACTGCCGGTTTGGGATTGGTGCACGGGGCGACTTCGCCCATTGGCGCGGCTCGTCACATACCTCATGGGGTGGTCTGCGGACGCTTGCTACCCGCGGCCACCGGGGCGAGTATCCGAGCTTTGGAGCGTCAGGGCGCCGAAGGGGCGGGTTTTTTGGTCAAATACCGTCGGGCCGCGGAAATCCTCGGTCGGGAAAAAGGGGGCTCCCTGAAGACCTTAGTGGACCTCTTCAGCCATTGGGTGGAAGAGTTCGAAATTCCCGGCTTGGAAGCTTACGGATTTTCCGAGGAGGAGCTCGCGGTAATCGCCCAGAAGAGTTCGCTGAAGGAGAGTCCGGCGAAGCTCTCCTCCGAAGAGATCTACGAAGTTCTCCTGGAGTCGCTCTGAATTGCGCACCGGCTCCGCTCTGAACGAGGGCGGGAGCCGATGCGATGTATCGACACTGTACTCACTATTGATTCTTCTCGATTCAACCGTTCTTTTTTTCCAGCTCCAGACTCATGGGCGGCTGGTCGCAGAGCTCCTCAGGCCCGAAATACTGGATGGCCCCCGGGTAAGCGTAGGAGGTCTTGATCGACCAGCTGTCCCGGTTGGCGGCGAAGGTTTTGAAGGGCCGATCCTGGAGCTCTACCAGTGCCTTTTTGATGACCGGCTTGAGTCGACCGTGTCTCATCTCCAGGTTCATCATCATGGTGATGGGGACCCCTCCGGGGATCCAGTTCTCGGGGCTCTCGTGGAGATTTTGTATAGCCGAGATATAACCGCTCAAACCAAAAGAGAGCAGCAGATAGGCGTTGTAGCCGAGGCTGTAGGTGTAGTTGGCGTCGAAGTTCGAGGGGAAGGCGGCCCGGCCTTCGTAACCGAAAAAGTGGCTCAAGGGGGAGAACTTGCCGTCGAACTTCTTCTCGGTTTTCAGCTCGTTTATATTGTCCTCCACCATTTCGATCAGCAGCTTCTCCGTCTCGATCCGAGAGACCTGTACGTTGCCGTGGGGATCTCGGTCCATCAGAAGTTGCCGTTGAATGTTGTTCGGCAGGGAGGAGAACACGTAGCTGGCGTCGCGGCTGAGGTTTTTATTGATCCACTCCGACTGGTCTTCGTAGGTGTGCAGTGTTGAGAAGTATTCGGCGTGGTCGGCCAGTAGAGCGTTGAGTTCGCTAATCAGTACCTTGACCTCCGGGATGAACTCGATCAGCCCTTCCGGGACCAGCACCACGCCGAAGTCGTAGCCCTCCTGGCTCCGTTTGACCACCACCTCGACTATGTGATCGACAATCTCGTTGAGGGTGGTGTGGTTCTGCTCCACCTCTTCGGAGATGATCGCCACGTTTGGCTGAGTACGCAAGGCGCATTCCAAACAGATGTGAGAGGCGCTGCGGCCCATCAAGCGGATGAAGTGCCAGTATTTTTTTGCCGATTTGGCGTCCCTCATGATGTTGCCAATCAGCTCGGAGAAGGTCTTGGTCGCCGTGTCAAAACCGAAGGAGACCTCCACCTGTTCGTTTTTCAGGTCGCCGTCTATGGTCTTCGGTACTCCGACCACCACAATGTCCGATCCCTCTTTTTTAAAATATTCGGCGAGAATTGCCGCGTTGGTGTTGGAGTCGTCTCCGCCGATGATCACCAGGGCGGAGATACCGTTCTTTTTACACACCTCCTCGGTGATCTTGAACTGTTCCTCGAGCTCGATTTTGGTCCTGCCCGAACCGATGATGTCGAATCCGCCGGTGTTGCGAAACTGAGCTATATACTGTTCGCTCAGTTCTATGAGCCGGTTTTCCAAGATACCGGAGGGTCCGCCGAGGAAGCCAAAAAGTTTAGAATCCGGATTCGCGGCTTTCATGGCGTCGTAGATCCCGGCGATAACGTTGTGGCCGCCCGGAGCCTGGCCTCCGGAGAGTACCACTGCGATGTTGATCGCCTCTTCCCGGGGACTGGATTCGCCCTCCTGAAAGCGGACAATGGGGGCCCCGTAGGTGTGAGGAAACAGCTCTTTCATTTTTGCCTGGTTGTCGGCGGACTCGGTCCGTTCGCCGTAGGCCGGCTGCAGCTGAGAGATCGGTTTGCGCAAAATACCTGGAAGTTTAGGATTATAGTCAAGTCGGAGTTTCTGTAAAGGACTCAGA
>DSBN01000295.1 GCA_011046055.1 Sediminispirochaeta sp.
ACCAAAAGCTCTCCTATCAAGGGATCTTCTGGAAATACCTTCCCCCGTCCCAGATCGTTGAAAAAGTCCTTCCACCGCTGCAGGTCGAAGGATTCCCGCTGCTGCTCCGCTTCTGCGGTGGGTGGCGGTGAACTCTCCTCTGGTATAGCCTGTATGGGCTCACCAAAGTCCAAGGTTCTCCCGCTCTGATCTTGCGAACGCTCGGTTTCCCGACTTCGCGGAGGCTCAGGTTCTGGGCGCGTCGTCTTCTCCTCCTCCCGGCAAGACAAGATACTCAAAAGCAAAAAAAGAACCAGCGGTAACGGCCTGCTCACGGCACCCTCCTGTAACTTTCCTATAACAAGCGACGGTATTTGTCAAACCTATTTTCTATAGTTGAGCCACCGGCTCATCATGTGTTATTCTTTCATTCTACAAAAACTAAAGGGGAGAAATATGGGCTACACACTCGCCGAGAAGATATTAAAAGAGCACCACATCGCCGGAGACTTCGTCAAAGGCCATGAAATTGGAATAAAAATAGACCAGACCCTGACCCAAGACGCCACGGGGACCATGGTCTACCTACAGTTCGAAGCGATGGAGATCCCCCGGGTCAAGACGGAACTGTCGGTCTCCTACGTGGATCACAATACCCAGCAGCTCGACTTCCGAAATATGGACGATCACAAGTTCCTCCAGTCGGCGGCGGCCAAATACGGGCTCTACTTTTCCAGACCCGGCAACGGTATCTGTCATCAGGTACACCTCGAACGTTTCGGAATCCCGGGTAAGACCCTGCTAGGCTCGGACTCCCACACCCCCACCGGGGGCGGGCTGGGTATGCTGGCCATCGGGGCTGGAGGGCTGGATGTGGCGGTAGCCATGGCCGGCGAACCCTTCTACCTCACCTACCCGCGGATCATCGGTGTCAAACTCACCGGCAGTCTTCCGTCCTACTGCAACGGCAAGGATGTCATACTCACTCTACTCCAGAAGGAGACCGTCAAGGGGGGGGTCGGAAAGATCTACGAGTACTTCGGTCCAGGAGTCTCAACCCTCAGCGTCCCTCAAAGGGCGACCATCACCAATATGGGCGCCGAGCTGGGAGCGACGACCAGTCTGTTTCCCTCCGACCAACGAACCCAAGAGTTCTTGGAACTCCAGGGACGAGGCGAATCCTGGCGTCCTTTGAACGCCGACCCTGAAGCCCAGTACGATCGGGTGGTCGAGATAGATCTGAGTTCCGTCGAACCGATGATCGCCCAACCCCATATGCCAGATAAGGTGGTGAAGGTGAGTGAAATTGCCGGTACTCCCGTCGATCAGGTGGCTATCGGCTCCTGCACCAACTCCTCTATCGACGATCTGGGTATCGCCGCGGAGATTCTCCGGGGAAAAACCATCGCACCGGGTGTATCCTTGGGTATCTCGCCCGGTTCGAAACAGGTCCTCAATGCCGCTATGGGCGCCGGTATCATACAGGAGCTGGTGGACGCGGGTGCACGTATTCTGGAGTCCGCCTGCGGCCCCTGTATTGGCATGGGCTTCGCCCCCAGCAGCGGCGCGGTGAGCCTGCGTACCTTCAACCGCAACTTCAAGGGCCGCAGCGGTACCGCCGATGCCAATGTCTACTTGGTCTCGCCGGAAGTCGCCGCGGTCTCGGCCTTGCGGGGAGTAATCACCGACCCTCGAGAGCTCGGTGATCTCCAGCGACAAGACTACCGGAGCTATATCAAACTGAACGACAACATGATCATCTCACCACTACCGGAAGAAGAGGCGCAAAAAACCGAGCTGTACCGGGGTCCCAACATCCAAGCCGTTCCCGCCGGACGCACCCTACCCGATAGCCTTCAGGCTCAGGTACTGCTGAAAACCGGGGACAATATCACCACCGACGACATCATGCCGGCGGGAGCCAAGATACTCCCCCTGCGCTCCAACATACCGGAGATTTCCAAGTACGTCTTCTCCGCCGTGGACGGTGATTTTTACCAGCGGGCCATGTCCGTAGAGAACGGCCTCATCGTAGGGGGTGAGAACTACGGACAGGGCTCCTCCCGAGAGCACGCGGCGATCGCTCCGATGTATTTGGGAGTCCGGGTGGTCTGCGCCAAGAGCTTCGCCCGGATCCACAAGGCAAATCTGGTCAACTTCGGTATTCTCCCCCTCTTCTTCATCACGCCCGAGGATTACGAGCTTCTGGACCAGGGAGCGGAGGTGGAGTTCCCCGGCCTGCGATCCACCCTTGAAGCCGCCGCCGCCGGCGGCCCCCGCGAGTTGGAGGCGCGTTTCACCGCCGGCGACGGACAACGGCGGACCATCCGTCTGGGTTTCGAGCTTGATGGGCGTGACATCGAGATACTCATTGCCGGGGGCAAGCTTGCGCACACCAAGGCTCGAGCGGGGAGCAATTAAGCGCAAAGATGGGCAAAGACGAACTCTTCCGTGTCCTGGTGGGGCAGTACACCGAACCGATCAGAGACCCCCTGTGGCAACACATCTACCTATCCCCGGGCTTCAAGCGGCTCGTAGCCCTCGAGCCGTTTCAGAAACTGGGACGCATCAAGCAGCTGGGCCCCTCCTTTCACGTCTACCCCGGAGCGGTACATACCCGACTCAACCACAGTCTCGGAGTTTTCCACCTGGCCCGGAAGCTACTGCTGGCCTTGGTGGATCAGACCGAATCCCTACCCTTGAGCAGCGAGGGGATCAAGGCCTTTTTAGCGGCTTCCCTTCTCCACGATCTAGGCCACTTCCCCTTCGCCCATTCGTTAAAAGAGCTTCCCTTGAAGGATCACGAGGAGTTGACCGCCGAGAAAATTCTCGCCGAACCCCTGTATTCGGCACTCAGAGAGGAAGTAGGGACGGATCCCGAAATGGTGGCACAGATTGTCGATGAAAACCTCCCCGTCACCGAGAAGACCGAGGTTCCTCTGTACCGAAACTTCCTATCGGGAGTACTCGACCCGGACAAACTTGACTATCTCAACCGTGACGCCTTCTTCTGCGGAGTCCCTTACGGTGTCCAGGATACGGAGTTCATCCTGCACAAACTCCATCTCCATGAAGGGAGAGCCATAGCGCTGGAGTACGAGGGGATCACCGCGGTGGAAAACGTACTATTTTCAAAATACCTGATGTACCGCAACGTCTATTGGCACCGAGTCGTACGCATCGCTACGGCTATGATAAAACAGGCGATCTTTACAGCCCTGCGGGAAGGCAAGATTGCCGCGGAACAACTCTACTGGCTGGACGACGAAGAGTTTTATAGACGCTTCCGGGTCGATGAGCACGAAGCCCTGGAGTTGATTCCCCAGGTGATGCACCGCCGTTTTTTCAAGACCGCCTTCGAGACGGCCTTCGATTCCGGCAATCCGGGACACCTTGCTCTGACCGATTTGGAGAGTCGTTTTCTCAAGCAGGAAGAGATCGCCCGCCGGCTCAATCGCCGCCTGCACCGGCAGGTCAAACCCCACGAGGTGATCATCGACATCCCCGAACCGATCTCCTTTGAAATCGACCTGCCGATCATTCGAAACGGAGAGGGTATATCCTTCTCCCATTCCGGTTCGCTCTTCAACGGGCCCGCGGTGGAGGGGTTTACCCGATCGCTGCGGATGCTGCGCCTCTTCGTCCCGGCGGACCTACTCGACAAAATTCAGGAACCGGAGCAATATTTCGAATGATCACCGTCAAAGAACTGATGGAGGGGCAGATCCCCCCTTGGCTCCGTCGTTTTGTAAAAAAAACCGGCCGGGGTATCAACCGCTACGAAATGATCAAAGAGGGGGATCGGGTCCTATTGGCGGTCTCGGGGGGCAAGGATTCTCTAGCCCTCTCGCTGGCCCTGGCCTTGAGAAAGCGCTGGCTGCCCATCGACTACGAACTGCGGGCCCTGCACATCGACTGGAAGGAGCACCCCCTCGGTGAGGAGCAGATCGACAGGCTCCGTAGCTTCTACTCCGAGCTGAAGATTCCCTTCGAGAGCACCCAGGCGACGATGTTCTCCCAGACATTCAACGGCGAGTTCAACTGC
>DSBN01000201.1 GCA_011046055.1 Sediminispirochaeta sp.
CTGCCAATCATCCGGCTTCATCCTCATCAGCAGCCCGTCGCGGGTAATGCCCGCGTTATTGACCAGGATGTCTATTTTTTGTTCGTTTTCTAAAATCTTATCCAAAGAGGACTCGAGATCTTCGCTGCGGCTGATATCGGTGGGCAGCCAGGTGTAGGCTCCTTTCCGTTCGCGGGCCAGTTCGGCCAGCTCCTCGGCGCGGCTGCTCTGGCTTCGGCTCAGTACGTAGACCCGGGCCCCCTCTTCGAGAAAGGCGATCGCCGTGGCCTCGCCGATGCCCCGAGAACCGCCGGTGATAACTACTGTATGATCGCTGAAAATCATCTAAGTCTCCTTAATCTTTTCTATCAATTCTTGTATCGCTTCGATCTTGTCCGTACCATGGCAGCTTCCGTTTTGTCCGCTCTTCTTCCACAGTCCGCTGAGTACCTTTCCTGGTCCGCATTCGACGAGGAGATCGTAGCCTCCTTCGCCGATGCTCCGCTCCTCCGCGGTCCATCGGACGGGGGAGGTGATCTGCTCGAGAGCTCGAAGGCGCAGTTGCCGGCTGTCACCGATGGGAGCGCCGGTGACATTGGAGTAGAGGGTTTTTCGCGGCTCGGCCAGCTCGATGCTGGAGAAGTATTCGGCGAAGTCCTCGCGGGCCTTCTCCATCATAGGGGTGTGGAAGGGGCCCGAAACCTTCAGGGGCAGCACCCGTTTCGCCCCCGCCTCTTTGCAGGCTGCCCCGCCGCGATCGACTCCCTCTTGGCTGCCGGAGATGACGGTCTGTTCCGGCGAGTTGTAGTTGGCCGGAAAAACTCCCTCTATTCCCTCTACGGCCCTTTCAACCGCTTCGGTCTCCAAGCCCAGAATCGCTGCCATGGCGCTGGAAGCACCGAGCTCCGCTGCCGCGGCGGCCATGAGCTCCCCCCTCTTGAGCACGATTGGAAAAATATCCTGTTCACCGAGGACGCCGGCGTCCACATAGGCGGACCATTCGCCGAGGCTGAAACCGGCGGCACCGCTGGATTCTATTTGCTGGTCCAGAAAAAAACGGCGAACGGCGAGGTTCATAAGGGTGATGGCCAGTTGTGTGTTTTTGGTCTCTTTCAGCTCGCTTTCGTCGGCTTCAAAAAGCAGCTTTGCCGTATCTATTCCGCTGCTCTCCGAGGCTATCTCGAAAAGTTCTCGTACCGATTGGCTCTCCGCGTACAGATCCCTTCCCATACCGGGGTATTGGGCCCCCTGGCCGGGAAAAAGAAAACAGATATTCATCTATCCCTCCTGATTCTCATCGTATACAGCATATAAAAATCCAAAATATCGGTCAACGACCGAGAGAGGATGGAGTAGTCCCTCCACTCTTCATACGGTCGTTGATTCTATCGTGACTTCATTGACCTCAAGATCACCACTTCAGGAGGTTTCCGCCGTAGGAGAGTCCCGCACCGAAGCCGGTCAGTAGAACCAGATCTCCGCGCTGGAGCTTGTCCGTTTCGTACATCTCGTTCAGGGCGATGGGGATCGAGGCGGCGCTGGTGTTGGCGTACTCGTGGATGTTGGTGAAAAACTTCTCCATGGGTATCTTCAGCCGTCCCGCGGCGGCCTGAATGATCCGTATATTGGCCTGGTGGGGTACAATCCAGCTGATACCGTCTATGGTCAGTTGATGACGATCGAGAAGAGTGGTAATCACCTCGGTGTTTACCCGAACGGCGAAGTTGTACACTTGGCGGCCGTTCATCTGAATGTAGAGGTCCTCCTCCTTGGTGCTGCCCAGTTTAATCGGTTCCTTCGACCCGCCGGCCCTGCGGACCAGGTGCTGAGCCCCGGAACCTTCCGATCCGAGCAGCGAATCGATAATGCCGCTCTCTTCGCTCATGGACGGGGAGAGTACCACCGCGCCGGCGCCGTCGCCGAAGAGTACGCAGGTGTTGCGGTCCTTCCAGTTGGTGATCCGCGAGAGGGTTTCCACCCCGATCAGCAGAACGTTCCTGAAAGCCCCCCCTTCGATCAGCGAACGACCGGTCTCCAGACCGTAGACAAAGCCGGTGCAGCCGGCGACCAGGTCGAAGGCGGCAGCCTTCTCCAAACCGAGCTTGTCCTGGACAATGGAGGCGGTGGAGGGAAACCCGGTATAATCGGGCGACGCGGTGGCCACCACCAGCATATCTATCTCGTCCTTCGCGATACCGCCTCTTTCTATGGCTTGCTCCGCGGCTTTGACCGCCAAATCGCTGGTTACTTCGTCTTCCGCACAGATGTGGCGGGCCTTGATTCCTGTGTGCGACTGGATCCACTCATCGGAGGTATCCACCAACTTCGTCAGATCGTCGTTTGTTACTCTATTTTCCGGCACGTACGCGCCGATTGATCGTATATAGACTCCCATAAATCCTCCTTGAAAAAAGACGGCTATTAGAAACACAAACCGAAGCTTTGTGTCAATATCCTAAGTTAAGTTACTAGCAAATCTTTTCGGTTTCCAGCCGAATTCTCCCCATTTTGAGAAAAAAAACTCAATAAGCCAGGTATCGGGCGGTTTATTGCGTCAAACAGAGAGTAATGAAGGGCGTGTTTTCTATTTCTTCTATACGTGCTATACTCTCTTTGTATGAACGGAAACGCTGTAACCACGGGTTTGTTGGGGGTGATTGCGCTGATACTGGTGGGTGCGGTCTTGAAGGCCGCTTCTTCCATTTTGCTGCCCCTGATCATCGCTGTCTTTCTCTCCTTCATCGTGGTACCACTGGTCAATCTGTTGGACCGGACCAGAATACCCCGGGTGATGGCCATAGGTATCGTGCTGATGGTGCTTTTCGGGATCATGTTTTTGATCTTTCTTTTTCTCCAAACCAGTGTCAACTCTTTTCTCCGGGAGTACCCCAAGTACGCCACTCGTTATACGGAAATAAGCGGCCAAATCGAAGAGATGATCAAGGCCCGTTTTTCGATAAATTTTGATTTCAGAACCGATATCAACTGGCAGGGAGCCATCCGGGGGTACCTGATCAGCCTCTCAGGTTCGTTGATGCAGTTTTTCAGTGCGCTGGGCCTGATCTTGATCTTTCTCATCTTCCTGCTTTTGGAGAAGCCCCTTTTTAAAAACAAGCTCTCCCGAGCTTTCGACGAAGAGACGGGGCGTCACATCGGGCGGGTGGCCGAGCATATCAACCAGCAGGTGGGGCGCTACATCAATCTCAAGTTCTTCATCAGTCTCGGTACGGGATTCGTAGTTTGGGTACTGCTGACCTTTATTGGGATGGACTTTCCTATTGTGTGGGGTGTCCTGGCCTTTCTGTTGAATTTCATCCCCTCTATCGGCTCGCTCTTTTTTGTCGTCATTACCATCATTATGGGGGTCGTCCAATTTTATCCATTGATGGGTAAAATCGTCGCCGTGACTATCAGTATGGTGGCGACCCAAGTGCTTATTGGCAACATTCTGGACCCACGTCTTCAAGGACAGCGGCTCAATATCAGTCCCCTGGTCATTCTCTTCTCTCTTATTTTCTGGGGATGGATATGGGGGGTAGTTGGGATGTTCCTGGCGGTACCGATCATGGTGGTGATAAAAATCGTCTGCGAAAACATCCCCTCCCTCAAACCGATTGCCATCCTGATGGAGAGCGGTCACGTGGTATCGAAGCAGCTGGAACATACCGACGAGGTCTAAGAGCAGCGCGCTCATAGAAGTCTCTCCCTTTGACGGAGGTGATCAATCTCCGCCGTTGAGCAATTCTCAATTTGGAAGTCTAATGACTTCCAAATTGAGAATTTGCTTCATTTGCTTAGCAATGATTTGTGTGTCTAACTGTCGGAGGCATTCTCATTTTGGAAAGTGCACTTGCACTTTCCAAAATGAGAATTGCTGTCCGCCGTTTTTCCCCGATTGTCTCTTTTCGATTAAATCGGTATAGTAGGCTCAGAACAAGACAAGGGAGTCTATTCATGGCAAAACCACGAATTCTCACCGGTGACCGACCCACCGGCAAACTACACCTGGGTCATTATGTGGGCTCAATCCAGAAC
>DSBN01000005.1 GCA_011046055.1 Sediminispirochaeta sp.
ATTGAGCCATGTCCGATCCACTGATAGAGCTTTTGGAGTCTCTCCCCCGGAGGCAGGTGCTGCCCATCGACCCGGATCGGGAAAACCGCGTCCTCTTTGACTTCTCGAAAAACAGTCACCGGATGCGCCGAGTTGATACCAGTGACGTCGAGGATTTCGGGCGCTACATACGGGACAGCCTCCAAAAAGCGGACAGCCGTATCGGGCTGGGCGGCTACGGTGAGAACCGCGGTATCTACCGCCACAGCGGCCTCTTTGCCGGAGCAAAGGCCCGCTCGCTCCACCTGGGCCTCGACCTCTGGGTCGCCGCCGGCACCCCGGTCTTCGCGGCCTTCGCCGGCCGGGTCCACAGCCTGAAGAACAACGAAGGAGTCGGGGACTACGGACCGACGGTCATCCTCGAACACCGAATCGCCGAACTGCGCTTTTATACCCTCTACGGTCATCTCGGACTCTCCTGTCTCGAATCTCTGGCCCCCGGAGAGGCGGTAGGCACCGGTGAACGGATCGGCGAGGTCGGCAGCAGCCGGGTCAACGGCAGCTGGCCGCCCCACCTCCATTTCCAAGTGATCCGCGACCTGCAGGGACGCACCGGAGATTTCCCCGGAGTCTGCGCCCCCGAAGAAGCGGCCACATACCTCTACCTCTGCCCCGACCCGAATCTGATTCTCAAGCTGCGGGTGCTGGACGCCTCCTACGACACGAACGAAGACTGGATGAAGTAATCCCGGTTGCTCTGTACGGTCAAGCCCTCGACCCTGGCGACCAGAGGCGCCTCCGCTGAGCCCTTTTCCGTCACTCCCTCGGGGAGTTCGAAACCGAGGTCTATCGTCCGGAAGTACTCCAGGCTGTAGGGCAGCAGCCGCAGCTCCACCCAGTTTTCCCCGCTCGCGCTGATGAGTCCAGTCAGGTTGAAATCCACCTCCCCCACCGGAGTACGAAGCACGTAGAGGGGAACCTCTCGTCCGCTTTGATGGCGGCGTAGGTTGGTAGCGATGTTGATCACCGTAGTCGCCTCGATGGGCTCACCGCGGTTGTGGCGTCTCTGGATCGGCAGCCCGGCCACGTAGAGCTGAAACAGCTCGATACCGATCTGCCGGCACTGGTAGCTGATCTTCTTCATCTCTTCCACATCGTCGTTGATCCCCGAAAGGAGGACCACGTTGTTGTACACCGTCACTCCCCGGGCGAGAAACTGCGAGACCAGCCGTTGGTGCTCGCCCTGGAACTCCGAGGAGTGGATGAACTGAGCCTCCACCTCTACCCGGGTGGGGTTTTTCGGTTCGAGCCGCTGCAGGGCGGCGATTCTCTCGACCATCTCCTGCTGGTATTCCTCCGGTTGGTAGGTGAAGGCGGTACTCCGCAGCCGCAGGGCATTGACATGGGGGATCGGCCATAGGGCGCGGGCCAGCTCCTCGATCCTCTCCAGCTGCCGCAGGAGCGAACCTTCTGAGGCGATGACCACGTCGCTGACCGCCTCTTCGCGGCGAATATAGTCCACCGCCGAAGCCAGTCGACCCTCTTCCCGAAAAAGTTCCTCCAGATCCACATCCACCCTGGTGAGGTGGCTCCGATACAAGGCCGGGTGACCGGTATCGGTGATACTGTTGTCGAGCCGTGCTTGGGAGCGTATCTCCTCCTGGACCTGGGACAGTTTGTCCCAGTCGAAGAGGTGAGTGAAGGCGGGCTGTCCGTCGAAGGCCCCGCGAAAGAGACTTTCGTCTCCCGCCTCAGCCATGAACTCCACGTCCAGGGTCCCGCTGTCGTTCTCCCGGGCCCCTTCGAAGCGAAAATCCGGTACGAAGTCCCGGTAGTAGTCGGCGTAGTAGGGGGTGCGGATCCAGACGTTTTCGGGGTGCTCCCGGCTCCTCTCCACCGCCCAGCCGCTGGCGTTCCAATCGATCTTGCCAATCTTGGTGGCGGTACAGAGGATCGGCATAGCCCGGTCGGAGAGCCGTCCCCTTAGATACGTGTACGCCCGGTGTCCCTTGGCCAAGGGGGTCCAATAGATCCGGTTGCCCTGTATGGGGCTGGCGGGGATATAGATGTAGTGCAGCTCCGAACCGACCCCCCTCAGCTCCCGGTAGAGCCGGACCAGCTCGGCACCGGTATCATTACAATTGTTGAGAAACGGAGTTTGGGTGTATACCTGCAACCCCGACGCAACCAACCGGGAAATGATCTCCAAAGCCCGCGGAGAGATCTCGTCGGGGTGAATGAAGTGGGTGGCGATCTCGATCCTCTTGCCCAGCGGGGCCAGCTCCCGGTTGGTCTCGATCAGGTAGTTCAGCCAGAACTCTTCATCCTTGAAAAACATCTGCGGGTAGTAGGATATGCAGCGGGAGGCGATCCGGATGGTCTGGATGTGGGGAATATCCTTCAGCCCCTCCACCGCCCGGAGGAGGGTGCGGCGGTTCATCAGCGGTTCTCCACCGGTGAGGACTATCTCCTTGATTCGCGGCGAGTGCCTGATGTACTCGACCCCCTGGTCCACATCCTCCACCGTCGGGGCCGGCTGGTTCCGGGTGTCTTTGTGCTTGCGAAAGCAGAAGCGGCAGTAGACGGGGCAGCTCATGTGCAGTACAAATATCGGTCGATTCTGGTACATCTGCTCGATCAAGCCGCGGTGGAACTGCCCCACCCAGGTGTTCTTAAGGCCCTCCTCGTCGAGCTCCTCCACAAAGGGCATGAACTGGTAGGCGATGTGCGGCGAGAGCCGCGCTTGGCGGATCACGTGCTTCGAAAGCCGCACCGGGTAGGTGTCGATGACCCGCTGCAGCTTCTCCCTCTCCTGAGGTGGAATGGCCAAGTTTGCCTGCTCTTCGAACTGCTCCACCTTTTTGATGCTGATCAGCTCTTCACCCGGGAGTATCTGCTCCAGAGCGGCCATCAAGAAGCGGGGGGGCATCCGATGCCCCCCGACGCTTATTGTTCCATTTTGGTGGTGATTGCGCTCTTTCAATCGTTCGGTGAGCTCTCGAAGGAAGTCCTCGCTCTCGGTTCCCAAGGCTCGAAGGAGATTTCGGTACATCCGCGCTCCCCCCGGGGGCGGGGTGACCGCGGTACCCTGCCGATCGGTCAAGCCGACCAAGGCCGCGAAGTCCCTCCCCAGGAAGATCTCTCCTCCGTAGGTATCCAAAAAATCGATCAGTTTCTTTTCGAGCTCAACGAACCTCATTGCACCTAACCTTTGTAATCTCCCGGGGGGATGACCGCCCCGTATTTCTCCCGCGCCGCCTTGATCATCTCGATGGCGGCGTCCCATTTTTCAAAAAGCTCCCGCGGCGTACCGGGATCCATTTTGTGGTAGAAGGCCTTGGTACGCTCCAGCTTGGCGATCCACTGGTCACACCGGAAGCTGAACTGGTACTGATACACTTCCCGGGGATACTCCTGGCCCATGTATTTTTTGTAGAGCCGAGAGATATCCTCGTAGGTGGGGATGATACCGGTGGGCGTCTGGTGGCCGTCGAGCTCGCCGTGGATTCGCTTCTCCGCCCAGTGGAGCCAGACCTTTTTGGCGGTCTTCGGGTTGATGAAGCGGCCCTGCTCGTCTTTGAGAAAATAGTTGGTCGAAAAAATCTTGGGCACCCGGTCCATCCCCTCGACGAAGCGGATGTTGTTCATGGTGTACTCTCCCAGGGGGTAGGAGACAAAGTCGAGGTTGGCCATGGGGCTGGGCTTGCGGACTCCCTCGGCGCCGAGGGTGGCCGAGGTGGTCTCCGACTCCAGGCTGGCGGCCTTCAACACGATCCCCTCCTCCCAGCTGCGGGACTCCTCCACCGGCACGGTGGTGTCGCTGTCCCGCCCGCCGTAGAGAACGCCCTGGACCTTCACCCCGTGAGGATTCGCAAAACCCTCCTGGTCGAAGTTGTCCAGGTAGTCCAAACGCATGGTGTAACGGGCGTTGCTGTGGGCCAGGGGGATCTCCTGACCCTTTTCATCCTTCTTGCCTTCGTGCCAGTCGGGTCCGAAGTGGTTGTCTCCCTTGGTCGGGGTATCGAGG
>DSBN01000235.1 GCA_011046055.1 Sediminispirochaeta sp.
GTATACTTTTCACTTCTAAAAAACACGCACGTATAATGCTGGAGGACTCTATGAAAGACTACGAAGTACTGGTCATCGGCGGCGGACCGGCGGCGATGACCCTGGCCAAATATATCGGACGGGAGATGAAGACCGCCCTGATCCGTCCGGAGGACCACTCGATGATCTACTGCGCGATGCCCTACGCCGTCGAGGGGCTGCTGGACCCGACGAAGACCATGAAAAGCGACAGTATCGTCACCGACAGCGGGGCCGAACTGATCCGCGATACGGTCCTGGCGGTGGACTTCGAAGATCAAAGGGCAAGCTGCATCAGCGGCAAAACCTACAGCTGGGAACGCCTGGTCATCGCCACCGGCGCAGAGCCCATTCTCCCCCCCATTCCGGGAAGCGAGCTGGAAGGGGTCACCGCTTTCAAAACCGAGGAGGATATGCAGCGGATCATCGATTTCGTTGACTCAGGGATCAAAGACGCGGTAGTCGTCGGTGCCGGGGCGATCGGCGTGGAGTTGAGCCAGGCCCTGGCCGCCAAGAAGGTGAATACCACCCTGGTGGACATGGCCGTTACGGTGCTTCCCAACCTGCTCGACTCGGATATGGCGGCGGGCTTGTCGGAAGAGCTTCGAGACCAGAAAGTCCAACTGCGTCTGGGCAGCAAAATCTCCGCAGTGAAAGGCGAAAGTCGGGCGGAGGAGGTGCAGCTGGAAAACGGCGAGGTTCTGCCCGCCCAGCTGGTGGTCTTCGCGGTGGGAACCCGGGCCAAGACCGATATCTTCGCCGATAGCGGGCTGGAAATAGCCAACGACGGTATTGTGGTCGACTCGACGATGAGGACCAACATCGACCAAGTCTACGCCATCGGCGACTGTGTCTCCTTCCACAGCGGTATCACCGGTGAGAGGAGCGCCGGCAAGCTAGCAACCAACGCCATCCCCATGGCCCGAGTCCTGGCGGACAACCTCCTCGGACGGCGACGCGAGTATCGAGGATTCTTCAACGGCGCGGCGACCAAGATAGGAAACATCTTCGCCGGGGGTACCGGTCTGACCGAAGCGGAAGCTGGCAAAAGATACGATACAATAAGCAGCTCCGCCGAGTTCAGCACCGCCTTCCCTATTATGCCCAACGCGAAAAAAGTCAGCCTCAAGCTGATCTTTGACCGTGAAAACGGTCGCCTCCTCGGAGGACAGGTGCGAAGCGGCGAGCCGGTCACCGACAAGGTCGACCAGATCACCATGGCCGTGCAGTACGGCTTGAGCGCCGATGACCTGCTGGAGTTCAGCTACTCGAGCCAGCCCTGGCAGTCCTTCTACCCCGCCCACAACCTGCTGGTGAAGGCCGCCGAAGAGGCGGTCCGACAGCTCGATCCGCGGAGGGATACCGTCTTGAACCGGGCTCGCCAATAGGCCTATGAATGGGCAAAAAAAAGCCGGCGAAGCGCCGGCTTTTTTTTTAAGATCGCTCACAACAGCACCCCGGATCTCTCGATGTAACGCCCGCCCCCCCTGCTGCCGACAAACTCGCCGTCTTGCACCACCATCCGGCCGCGGACCATGGTGCTGCGGACCCGCCCCTGAAGCTCCGTCCCCTCGTAGGGGGTCCAGCCGCAGCTCTCGTGCAGCTGCTCCGCCGTAAGCAGGGTCCGACCCTGAGGGTCGAAGATGACGATGTCCGCATCGTAGCCCGGAGCCAGAACCCCCTTGCTCTCGAAGCCGTGCAGCCGAGCGGGAAAGGTGGAGTTCAGCTCCACCCAGCGCTCTGGGCCGAACAGCCCCGTAGCCACCCCTTCGCTGTACAGGGCGGTCATGCGCATTTCGATCGACGGTACCCCGCCGGGGATTTTGTGAAAACCTTCGCTCAGCCCCTGCTCCTTCCGTTCCTTGCTGAAAGGGCAGTGGTCGGTGGAGACCAGCTGCAGACTGTCCTCGGCGATAGCCTGCCACATCGCCAGCCGATCATCCTCGGGGCGTATCGGAGGGGCGCAGACCACGTAGGCCGCCTCGACCCCCGGTCGCTCGAAAGCCTCGGTATTGAGAAAGAGGTACTGCGGGCAGGTCTCCCCGAATGCCAGCACCCCCTCTTCCCGAGCCCGTCGGATGGTCTCGACCACCTCGCGGTTGCCCACATGGAAAATCTCCACCGGTAGACCCACCCGGCGGGCCATGGCGATCACTCGGTTCACCGCCTCGGCCTCGAACTCCGCCGGCCTGGTCTGTTCGTGCATTCTCGGGTGGAGCTCGCCGTCAGCGACCGCCCGGTCGACCAGCATGCTGATCAGGTCGAAGTTCTCGGCGTGCAGTACCGGCAGCCCGCCGACCCCGGCGATCGCCTCCATCGCCCGGTAGAGCCGCACGTCGTCGAGCCGGTAACCGTAGGCCATATAGAGCTTGAAGGTGGAGATACCCAGAGCGGCGCTCTGCTCGACGAAGCGCCGCGGACCATCGGCGTCCCCGTAGTCGCCCCCGAAGGCGCCGGGACCGATGTTCATGTGCCAGCCGTAGTCGACCACCACCTGGCCCTCGGCTTCGCCCTGTCGCTTGTCAAAAACCTGTCGCGGGCCGTCTCCCTCTTCGGGGTGGAGGAAGGGCACCACCGTGGTGGTGCCGCCGAAGGCCGCCGCCCTGGTGCCGGTGAAAAAATCATCGGAGGAGACGAGTCCACCTCCCAGGTCCAGGGAGAGGTGCACGTGGGTATCCACCCCCCCGGGGATGACCAGGGCTCCGGCGGCGTCTATCTCCCGCCTGCCCTTGAGCCCCAGGCCCAGGGCGGATATCTTTTCCCCATTCACCGCCACGTCGGCGAGGTAGCTGTGTTCGCTGTTTACCACGGTGCCGTTTTTTATCACCAGATCGTACATCTATTCACTCCAAAAAAATGAACCCTTTTATCCTCTCACCTTCAGTCTACTCAAAAGCACCCTGGCGGGCAAACCCTTTTTCCCTGAAATATCCCCGTATTAGCACCGGAGAAGTTCAGGAGAGATTCTTCTCGGCGATGATCCGCAACCCCTCCAAGGTGAGCCAAGGTTCAAAGTCGTCCAGAAGACCGGTCAAGGGCTGCAGGATCCGGGCCTGTTCGCCGGTGCAGATCACCTCCGCGGACCCGCCGATCTCCTCGATCATTCGACGGGTCAAATGTTCCACCAGCCCGACGTAGCCGTGGAGGATACCAGCCTGGATACTGTGGATGGTGTTGGTCCCGCCGACGGTTGCCGGAGGGGTGAGGTCGACCAGGCGCAGCTGGGCGGTCTTGCGGAAAAGCGACTCCGCCGCCGAGTTCAGTCCCGGGGCTATAGCCACGCCGGTCATCTCTCCCTTGGCGGAGACACCGGTGAAGGTGATCGCCGTACCGAAGGCGACCACCACGCAGGCGCCTTTGATGCGATGGTAGGCCGCCGCGGCGTTGGCCACCAGGTCGCTGCCCACCTCCGCGGGGTTGTCTGTGCGGATACTCATACCGGTCTTCACCCCCGGCCCGAGCACCAGCGGCTTTAGCCCGAAGTTCTCCACCAGCATCTCTTTCAGAGTCCCGGTCAACGGTGGGACCACGCTGGAAATCGCCGCTCGGTTAATATCCTCCCGCCGGACCCCCTCGTCCAGCAGTAGGTGCTTGAACAGGAGGGCGTACTCGTCGGGGGTCTTCTCCGAATTGGTTTGGACCCGGAAGTGGTGCTCCCAAGCACCGTCACGGTGGAGGCCGACCTTGATGTTCGAGTTGCCCACATCAATCGCCAGCAGCATTGTCGCCTCCCTCGTTTTCCATATTATCCTGCTCCTCCGTCATCCACTGCTCCGACGACGGGGAGACCTTCCACCACGCACCGACCACCGCGGCGGTGATGATCGCGCCGGCTATCGCTTCGGGCAGTCCATTGACCAGGGCGATGGTCCCTATCAGCGTCCAGGGGATCAGCCCCTTGATACCCAGCATCCCCAAAACGAGGATCGTATTGGTCAGACTTCCGGCGACGGCGCCCAACACCAGGGCGAGTGATTTTTTCCA
>DSBN01000173.1 GCA_011046055.1 Sediminispirochaeta sp.
ATATAGGGTTGACTGATGGTCTGGCCGTAGCCGATCGGCAGGGGTTTGTCAGCGTAGGCTTGGATACGATAACGGTCAACCACAAAATCCTGCCGAGGCACCCGTTCCATCGCTTCCAGAACAGGGGGATCGCTGATTCCCCGCCGCCGGAGGTGCTTCTCCAGCATTACTTCCCGTTCTTTGCGGAAGTTTTCGTCGGTCCTTTCATCAGAATTGGAGCTTGGTGGTATGGACTCCTCGCTGCCGCCCAAGGCTGCCAGTGATACGGTACCTGCAAAGCAGAGGAGTAGTAAGAAGACACGGAGAATAGAACTCAGTTTGAGCATATCTCTACCTCCTACCGATACCGATAGTATGAAGCAGGAGGTACGATTCGGGCAAGGGCTATTTTCCCAACCCTAAGCCCGAATCTCCTGTCGTTGGAATCGTACGTAGGCGAGGCTGAATATCAGTATCACCGCCGCCGCCAAAGCCGTTAAGTGAGGCCAGATCAGCAAGAGGCTCTGTCCGAAGGGCAGCGGTGCCCCCATCACCGCTCCCTCCAACTGGGTGAATACAACGGGTCCCAAATTACGAGTAGATGGGTTCAGTAGCACCAGGGCGGCCTCTCCGAAGAGGGTGTTCGGCGAAAGACGCGCCAGCCCTTGTTGCAGGCGGACCAGGTCCAAAGGACTCAGACCGCCGAAAGCCCGGACCAATACTCCCACGATCATCGGCCAAAATACCGTCACCAGCAGCCACAAAGATATGGAGACCAGGGCCGAGGTGGCGGGTTGGCGAAACAGCACCGAAAACAGCATGGCCAGGACAAACCAGATCGCCCCGTAGAACAGGGTGACCAGGTAGAAGCTTATCGCCCGGGCTACCTGCTCACCCGAGGGGGGGATTCCCAGAAAGAGCATGGCACTGCCGATCACCAAGAGCCAGAGGGCCAGGAGGACGATCCCCAACGCCGCCAGTGCGCCCAGCAGTTTCCCGAACAGCAGCGCATCACGGTAGATCGGTTGAGAGAGGATACGGCCCAGGGTCCGTTTCTGAAACTCCGCGTTGACCACGTCGAAACCCAATGCGATTCCCACCAGCGGAACCAAGAAGCCGAGAAACGAGGCGAAGGAGGGGATCGGTTCCTTGGAGATACTAAAGAGACTGAGCAGCAGAAAGGGGTCCTCCCCTACCACGCTCCTGATCGTCTGGGCGGCGCCGTAGAGGCTGGCCACCGCGGTCAGGAGTATCAGCGCGATGAGGATCAACATCCGAACACTGCCGGTGTAGTCTTCCAGCTCTTTAACAAAAACCACCTTCAAGCCCGTCAGGGCCGAACCTTCACGCTGCATGAGCTACCTCCTTGAAGTAGGCGCGATATATCGTATCGAGAGAGTGCCGTTGAATGGACAGTTCGTAGATCCTCCCGCCCCCGGCGATGATCTCCTCGACGATCGTCGGACGGACATCTTCCTCGCTTTCGATGTGGAAATAGGAGTCTTCCCGTTCCTCCACCCGACTTACCCCCTCGATTTTTTCCAGTCTATTCTTAATTTCCCGGCCATCGGCCTTGAGAATCACCGCGTATTTTCCGCCCATGATCCGGCTGGAGAGCTCCGCTACGGTACCGCTGATCAGCAGCTTTCCTTTCGAAAAAAGCCCGACCCGGTCGCAGACCGTCTGTACCTGGTCTAACATGTGCGATGAGAGGAGGATACTGATCCGCTCTTCCCGCTTCAGTTCCTCGATCAGTTCGAGAAACTCCGCGGCGCTCTCCGGGTCCAGACCTTGGGTCGGCTCGTCGAGAATGGCGATCTCCGGCTTTTTGCAGATCACCTCGGCCAGGCCCAAACGCCGTCTCATGCCGTGGGAGTAGGTCTGCACCTTGTGGTGCATCCGTTCGCGCAGTCCCATTTTTTCCATGCTCTCCTCGATACGGCGCTTTCGCTCCTCCGCCTCCAGGCCGAGGAAGCGGGCGGTGTAGTCCAAGTTTTCGTAGCCGCTCATCTCCTCGTAAAAACCCACCGTATCGGGCATATAGGCGACTCTTTTCTTCACCTCCAATGGGGAGCGCAGCGGGTCCAGTCCCAGAATATCAACCTGCCCCTCGGTGGGCTCGGTCAGACCGAGGAGCATCAGGATGGTCGTGGTCTTCCCGGAACCGTTGGGGCCGAGAATCCCGAAGACCTCTCCCCTTTTTAATTCGAGGTCGAGAGAGTCCACGGCACGGATCCCGTTGGGATAATCTTTGGTCAAGCCTTCGACTCGTAGAACGACTCCATCGTCCATAGGCTCCTCCTTAAGCTTACCGTCGTCCGAACCTGCGTACCGCCATCACCAGGACTACCGCCGCCGCGGCGATAATCAGCACCGCCACTATGCCCCAGAGAGTCGAGGTCCTTACGGTGATGCGAAATTTCTCTGAAATGCTTCCCAGGTCGGAACGTACTCTAAAGGTGACGTTGTAGTCCCCGGCTACCGCCTCGGAGGAGGGAGTGACCATAGCCTTCACCTCGCGGCTCTCTCCGGCGGGCAGCTCATCGATGCTCTCGGTTTCGAACTCCACGCTCCAATTTCTGGGACTGCTGGAGGAGAGCTTTAGGTTTCGAGCCGACGCGCTGCCGGTGTTCTCCACGGTGAGGGTGAAAGCCTGTTCCCGGCCCGCCACGGCGGACCCGCTCAGTCTTCCGTTGGGCCCGTAAAGCTCCAGTTCCGGCTGTCCTTTGATATCCATATTGAGCAGGGTACTGGCCTCGGCGGCGTCGGATCTGGCGATGACCCGCACTTCATACACCCCTTCGGAGACCCCCTGGGGCGGCGAGACTTCGACCTTCACCTTTTTGTTCTCCCCCGCCTCTATGGGTACCGTGGAGAGCTCCTTGTTGCCGTACCGTTCTTTGAAGACCGCCTGAAAACCCCGCGGCGTCTGGGCGTCCAGGTTGACCAGCACCTCTCGAGTGCTGTTGTTCCGCACCTCCACTTCATAGGTGAAATCCGAATCCGGCGTTCCTCGAACCGACGGAAGCTCCGCATCCATGGCCAGTCGCTGCGGCAGATTCCCGCCGCTTCGTATCGTCAGCGGAAGCTGATAGCTCGCTTCGCTGCCCCGGGCGCGGATGACGATGTCGTAGCTGCCTTCGGTCAAGTCCTGCGGTGGCTCGACCCACAACTGCACATCCGCCGAGTCATCTACCTCGGCGAAGACCGCGTCGACGATCCCTCCGCCGCCGACAAAAGAGTACTCCCAGCCCTCGGGGATTCGAACAACCTCCAGGTTGACCCGCTGGGGAGAGAGATCGTAGTTTCTCACCTCCAGATCAAAGGTGATCATCTCGGGCTCGCTGATGTGAATGGAGGGAAATGGAGTGGATACCGACAGCCCCTGGTAGGCTACAGCCGGTACGGTCACCAGACAAAAAATAGACAGAAGAACTACAATACCCCTGGTCATTGCCTTTCTCCTTATTCTTTTGTTGTATAAAAACGTAATTTTGTGTATTCAAAAAAAATTTACAAAATAAAATCGGAGACCGGCAAGTACTTTTTTTAAATCTCTAAAAACCGGTTCAAAACACCCAATCCAAGTGCGGCTGGGGCAGACGGATTTTTCGGTCCAGCTCGACAATGAGTTCTTCGTCGGCGGATAGATTGTCGCTGACGACCAGACTGGAGGCCGGTAACACCCCGAAGAGTAGCCGAGAGAAGGCCCCGACTCCAGCCTTCATCAGCGGCAGCCCCGGGGTGAGCCCCGGTCGCACCGTCGACTGCCTTCCCAGGCTGATGCTGTACTCCCCGCCGATCCCTTGCCACGGAGCCTCGGGACCCAGGAAGTCGACAACCGGATCGCTCAGCTCCAGATTGAAGTCCACCGTCTCTCCCTCCCGCAGACGGAGCGATTCGACACAGGCGTCAAGGTCCAGTATCCGGAGCTAGCAATTCTCAGTTTGGAAGTCTTCTGACTTCCAAACTGAGAATTTGCTTCATTTACTTAGGTAAAATTTCATTTTCTAA